>JBGTCB010000802.1:0-4750 GCA_041748995.1 Saprospiraceae bacterium
AAAAACCAAAAGACACGAATGGAGTTCTTAGAAAATACACAGCATCGAATCCGATTCGTGTATACTCCAAAACATTGTTCTTGGCTCAATCCAATAGAAATTTGGTTTGGAAGACTTCAACGACAAGTGATAAAAAAAGGAAATTTTAATTCCGTTGATCAACTTATCTTTAAAATCAAACGGTATATTTCATTTTACAATAAATTTTTATCAAAGCCCTATAAGTGGAAGTTCACAGGGTTCATTAAATCTTATAAATTAACCTGTACAAAACTTACTGTCTGAAACACTAGGTCGTCCACAGGGACACACATAACATGTCGGGGATATGTGAAGTTCTAAAACTCTGGTACAGAGCGCCGACGATTTTTCGAATTTCATCATATCCCTCATTCGACGGCTGTCTTGACCGGATAAGGTAGCAATGAATAAGGTCTCATTGAGAAAGCTGCATGGAAATTAGACGGGAAAGAACGATTTAGCCACGTACGCTTGCTTCAGGAATTCTTTTTTGCAGATCGTAAAACTCTTCCACGGACTGCTGTCCAATCGTAAAACAGTCTATAAATTCGTGGGCCAGTTGAAACTGCAAGCACTCGTCTATTCGGTTGGCCAATGAACCGGCACCTAAAACTTTCATACCGATGATGCCCTTGCCTTTTGATTTCATTTTCTTTAGTACCTCTCGCACCACTGTCATCTCGGCATCCATGCGTGCTCCTGCCGGATTAAAGCGGGCCAGATCCACCTGGACCCAATCCGTTTCAGCAGCCGTTTCTAAGGCAGCCAGCGAATGGCATGAGATACCATGTGCCCGGATGATACCATCTTCCCGGGCTCTGCTCATGACATCCATGGCCGCTTCCTTATGTTTGGGCCAGTCGCCATCGGTAATGGCATGTAGCAAGACCATATCCAGATAGTCAGTACCGATCTCTTTGCGAAATCGATCGAGGTCGGCTTTCATCTCTTTTTCGGTAGAGGCATGCGTCTTCGTCAGGATAGTAACATTTTCCCTTGGCACCCTTTTTAGGGCCTCCTTTAGATGCGGATGAGTGCCATACTGATCGGCCGAATCCCAGAAAAGAACCCCATTGTCGTAGGCAAAATGAAGAAAATCGCCAAGACCCTTAATTCCCAGCTTTCTTGTCTGATCTGACTCTCCGTTGATCCCCCGCGTGCCCGTTCCCATGGCCAGTCGGGTGAGCTTAATACCGGTGTTTCCCAATTCCACCACATCAGTGGCGTATTTCTTCTTGTCGCTGACAAATTTATGATAAGGAAAATTAGAGAGGCTCAGTGCTCCGGCATAAGATACAGAGTGAGTAAGGAAATCCCGACGTTTCATAGCTAA
This sequence comes from Saprospiraceae bacterium, assembly GCA_041748995.1. Taxonomy (GTDB): domain Bacteria; phylum Bacteroidota; class Bacteroidia; order Chitinophagales; family Saprospiraceae; genus JABDMH01. The sequence continues at coordinate 1,355 of JBGTCB010000802.1, forward strand.
AGAATTTGCAGCATAAGTTACGATGATAATTGCAGAGAAGCAAGGTAATGGTCCGGCTAGAGCCAAAAAAGCACCAATATGAGCGTTAATCAGGATTTTTATTTTACATTCTCGCGATGTGAACAGGCAGGTATCAAGTCAGATTTAGTATTTCATTGGTAACGTTTTACTCCATAGTAGTCACTGCAGATAAAAGCACCTTTCTATTAATTCTGCAAAAATCAAGCATCATGGCAACCTCAAGAAACGCTACATTTTGTTTTCAGTATGCAGCGAAGTTCATTTGCACTTCCAACATTCCTGGCACTTCCCAAACCACCGATGCATTGCTTCCCGGTAACTATAAAACAGCAGTAAATATTCACAATCCTCACGAGCACAAATTTAAAATTCGCATGAAGATGGCATCTCCGGCCGCAATATCTAATTGGATTGAAGATGGCATTGGTCCAGATGGGGTGCTAAGAATAACATGTACGACCCTTGATAAATTCGAAGTACGGCCGATCCACGGTTTCGAAGGTTTTTTCGTGATAGAAAGCCCCTGTAGCTTAGATGTCTCGGCCGTGTATACGGCAGGAAATAAAGAATCTGTGGTGAGTATCGATGTAGAAACGGTGAAAGAGAGAATTTTATGTGGCTGAGTTTTCCTATACCAAAGTCTATGTCACGTACTTATCTACGAAATATGATAGGTTATCTCATCCCGACATTTTAAAATCATAATAAAAAATGCTACGCACAAAATTTATCAAAAAAGGAGATTGGCGAACAGTCGAATGGTTTTTTAATACCGGTGGCATTGCCTATTTTAGAAATCCGGCCGGAGCAAGCATCAAGGTTCGATATGGTGTCGGTTGGTTTGGCAAAGACCGACAGAAACAGAAGCTAGACGGAACCAATTATAAACGCCTTTCTGTTGGCAGATGGTCTCTAACCCGAGCCCGAATGCAGATAAAAGTCGAGAAGGATACTGAGGTAACCTACGATGTAGTGCCGGCTGGCAGCCCTGCAGGTCCAACTGTCAGGTTTTAGAGGATACCGGCCATTAGCTTTAATATTAATGCTACTTGATCCCAATATTTTGCTATAAAATTAATTTTTTATAGTAAGTTCTTTCTTTTGGACATCGCACCAAATAAAGGCAAATTGCCAATTTACCGGTACATAATACGTAGGGAAACCGAACATTTCCCCTCTTTTACCGATGGGTCTTGAAATAGAATTTTATCAACTGCAACTTTTAATTCAAAGTCAAAAATTTAGTTTATTCCGTCCCGTCTTTTTTATACAAAATTCTTGAAATGATTAGACCTTCAATAAAACTGCCCAGTAGTAAAATCGTCAGTTCAACCATAGTTAATAAAATTGGCTCCTGAAGTAATGTGTGGTAAATAAACCACTCCTGAAATACCCAATACATTAGCCAAATTGTTAAACCCCAAAATAGCCCTTTGTTGATCCAGGTATTCCCGGGAATGGATTTTTGAAAAATGGTAAAGAGCCAACTATGTGCTATACTTAATACTACTATTCCAGCAACTGAAGGAAATATATCTCTCGTTGGGGTTACTTCAAGAAATAGTTTACTCTGCCAATCTGGATTATAGAGGATTTTTTGAATTGGAGAACTCATAAAAACTCCTCCTAAGAACCCCTGGCTTAGAAATCCTGCAATTAGGCCAGAGTAGACGATTTCGATTGCTTTGTTTTTCATGTTGTTTTTGCTTTTTACATTTAGACGAATGAGGTAGCAAAAACGGTCGAAACTATTTATCATTTATTGCTTTTCTTAAAACCTGCATAAAAGTGTCCTCTAGTTCGGAACCACTGGAAGATAATGGATTAATTGCCTTAACAAGATTAGCTCTTAATCTATAAAGGTCTTCTTTGTCTGCTCTTGGGAAGACATTTTCCATCGTTTGTTGCTTTGGGTTAAAAAGGCCATTCAATTCAGAGCACTGATAACAAACGCCTTCCTTATTTACTAAAGCACATCTCCTATCAAATATCTCAGTCATAGTTCGTCTAGCTGAGAATAACCAATGCTTTACTGTCCCTAATGGAGAATTCAAGATTATCGAAATTTCGCTTGCCTTGAAATCGTAAATGTCTTTTAAAATAAGCGTTACTTGTTGTTCAATGACTAATGTTTTAGAGATACAAGTAAAACAGAAGTTTATGTGTTCTTTAAAATCAAATACACCTGTTAGAGAATTTTTACTGATGTCGAGAAAAGTGGTCCTGTAAGTTGGGTCAGATTGAGCCAATGCTTTGGAATCATCTTGGGCTGATTCAGACCATCGTTTTCTTTTTCTAAGCCAGTCAATAGCAAGATTTGTCGCTATTGAAAATATCCAAGTTTTCATACTTGATTGCCCTTCAAACTGATTTTGCTTTTCAATGACTTTTATAAATGTGTCCTGTGCTAAATCATTAGTAATTTCTTGGTCGCAGGTCAACCGATAGAGATAGGATCTAAGTTCAGGTAAAAAATCCTTATATACTTTTGAAATATCTATGTCTGAATAAATCGAACTCATTTTTAAATATGGGTAGTGGCGTCCTTAAAATGGCTTCTAACTTCTTCATAAACATATAATTTTTGAATCACTCTTTCAGATTTTTCAAATCGGTAACCTAACTTTAACTGATCTGGTTGCCTTTGGATAGATGTTCTGCTCTATAAAGCTACCATATTCAAAGAACACCCCGCAACTAACGATCGGTCTACGTGGGAGTGTCGAGCTTTTGCACGCCATGAACACATAGACCTTATTGGGGTTTGGGGTCAATTTCTTTTTAATTCCTTTTCAATTAGGCCCAATGCCTCATGATACAGATCTTTTAATGGGTAATATAGATTTAATGAAAAGATAACCCATAATAGTTGTATGTTAATATTGTTTTCAAATTCCGGATTTCGTAGTAAATCTTTAGAAGATGAATCAAATTTAGTGTCAGATATTTGCTCCAATAGATTTCTTTGTTCCTCAGACATTATTCCTGAATTATACTTTACTGCGTTTCTTATTGGATACTTTTTACTCATGAACGGGAGGTAGGTATTATGTAAATCGTTTATCACCATTTCATCTTCATATTGAAGTCTGCTTATGTGGCCTGGAATTGAAGTTAACAAATATCTTAGTTTATTATTTTCTATTAGATCAAGTTTACCTGAATTTATTAATTCTGAAAGCACTCCATTTTCAGGGCTGAATTTCCAACCTGACACAATAGTTTTAATAAGTAAACTGTCGAAGTTGCGAGAGTCATTCCCGGTTCCTTCCTTCCCAGTAGCTTCTAAAAATAAAGAACAGATAGATATGATATTATTTTTTTCATAAATTATTCTATCAATAGAATTAAGGTTAGATTTGATTTCACCATTAA
>JBGTCB010000803.1:0-2377 GCA_041748995.1 Saprospiraceae bacterium
AATTTGATCCCCCAGTCTCGTAACAACAAAATATAAACCTGAATCAGCAGCGGTAAGATCAATCTCATTTCCCTCGATGTACTGGACCATTTCCTGTCCCAGAGTATTATACACCTTTATTTGAAAATCATGGAGATCGGGCAGATTTAAATGAATGTGACCACTGGTGGGATTGGGATAAATTTCGACTTTTATTTTATCGAGCACCTCTGAAGTACCGGTAGTCCTGCAGTCAAGGGAATGATTTTTAAAGAATTCCCACATCAGATCATTGGCATGGATGTATTGCGAAACAGGATCACCGATAATGGTTTGCTCTCCACCGGGCCAGGAGTGACCCCCATCCCGGCTAATATATAGTTGAATTTCAGACTGGCACTCGCAATCGGTATATTGAATAAAGGTGTGTTGGTCATTGTCTGTTACGATTTCCTGCATGGGGTTACAACCATTTTTTATCGACCAGGCATCAAGAATGGAATCCAGAGGTGGATTGTAATGATTGGACACACCATCACCGATACCCCCCTGGTATGGAATGCTTCCATCTTCGTAAGAATGAAAATGGATGATGGATACGGATCGTGCAGCAGGGCATGATGTCAAACTCATCGCGCCAGCTACCGGAGCTATTGCCGCTATCCGGTCGGATAATTCACAAGCCAGTCTGTAGGACATAAAACCACCATTAGACATGCCGGTCGCATAAATCCGGTTTGTATCGACGGCGTAATTTGCTAGCAGTGTATCTATTAAAGCATTAATAAAACCGACATCATCTATATCGTCAGCACTTGCGGGTCCACAACACCAACCGGCATTCCAGGTCCGTATGTTGAGCAGGCCGGACTGCACTCCCTCCGGGTAAACCACAACAAAGTTTTCGAGGTCAGCTTTTTGACTTAAACCGGATTGATTTTGCAGGTTCGCGGCACTACCAAAACCTCCATGCATGGCTATGATCAGGGGTAATGGAGTGGTTCCGGAGTATCCCGAAGGTAGATGCAATAGGTAAGTTCGATCTAAGCCTTCCAGCTGAAGACTATCATACTGAGCCTCAGCAGGGAAGGTCACCAGGAGTAGGACACAACTTATCAGAATAGAGGTTCGGATATTGAGATGCATTTGAAGGCGATGTTTCATTGTGTTTGACTTCGATAAGTGTGAATCGTTTAACCAGAAGTGTTGTTAAACCAGGCATAGTACAAATGGTATTCCAAAAGATTGTAAAGCGCGCATCAGTGATGTGGCCTTAAACATTCCCAATCAGATGAACGAATGGATGGGCTTCAATGGATGTGACGATAAAAAATCAATTTCGATTCCAATAGATCTTTAAATTATTGGTACTTCTTCCTGCGGCAATGATTTCTGGCTTTCCATCTCCGTCGAGGTCACCAATTTTAAGGTCTTCACAGGCCATTTCATTGTGATCCACCCAATATTCAGTCCACTGATTCCAAAGAGGGTCAGAGGCTACGAAAATTTTAACGCCCATTTCATCAAGAGAATTTTTTTCCCTCCAACCAACAATGATCTGGTCCATGCCCTGCTCCAATAAATCTCCACAGGCAAGTGCATGGCCCTGTTGCAGGTCCTCCCTAAGTATTTTAGGATCTTGACCGGGTAGATACACGGACAGAATATTTCCATGGAACGGCTGTATTCCAGCTAAGAATGACCTGCTTTTCCTGATCTCACCAAACCCATTATATTCAGTCATTCTATAAAATGGATTTGGGTCTGCTATCCATTGCTGATTCCGGTAAATGAATACACGGGCTCCCTCAAGTCCTCCCACCACCAGAGATTCATAATCACCATCCGGCAGGATGTCAAAATTATGTGTAATGTGCATAGAACTATCAACCAGGATCCGGTCGCTGGATGTTTCGGATTTTATGGGTGTACGGTAAGCGTAAATATGTACTCCCTGACCCTGCCCCTGCTGGTTGCCCCGGCCATGTAAAGGGACTACAATGAGTTGAAACCCATCGGAAGTCCGTACCCAGTCCATCCGGTGAACTGTCGGTTCGTGTGGTAAGGGGATGGCGTTCCAGGTTTGTGTCGGATCTGCTGGTCTTTCCAGGAAATGAACGGACCCGGAAGCCTCTGAATCGACTGTCTCGCCCGGGTTCCATTGGGCTCCAACCGCGATTTCAACTTTGCCATCACCATTGATATCTCGGGCTGCTATACAAACATTGTCCCTTTGGGTGAGATTTTCTACGATAATAAATCGCTTCCAGTCAGGATTACGATACCAGACAAAAGCTTTCTTATCCGCCAATAAGATGTCTGGTCGGCCATCACCATTTACATCTCCAATAGCCAGGCCATATCCGATTTGTACCTGGTTGTCGATGGTTTCAGGCAT
>JBGTCB010000804.1:0-2331 GCA_041748995.1 Saprospiraceae bacterium
TTGATGCAGATCGGGTGCTAACCGGGCAGTTTCATCTTTAAAGAAACCCTGATCATTGACTAATAGATAGCTCGATGCAGGCTCAGGGTAGGCCCAGGGTATGTGTCTTCCGGCTACCAGGAGATCAAGATCTCCGTCCTGGTCAAAATCGCAGGCACGCACTTTTGATCCACTGATTCTAAGATCCGGTAGCCGGGCAGCATCATAGGTAAATTGACCGGCACCGTCATTGATATAAAGCCGATCCAGATATTTTGGGCTATCACGAGCAAATTCATTGCCCCCACTGACTACATACAAATCAAGGTCACCATCCTGATCAACATCAAACAACAATGAGCCCACATCTTCATATGCCATATGATCCACCAGGGCCTGACATGGTAGTGGTTTAAAGCCTGAATTTTCCTGTTGTAGAAAGAGCTGCCCGGGAGTGCCGGCTGAACCTCCGATAAACAGGTCCTCCAAGCCATCTCCATTTATGTCTCCTGTTGCAATCTGTGGGCCATGAGATGACATTTTATGAGGAATTAAAACCTGCTTTTCGAAGTCATCAAACACATTTTCCCGGTGTTGATATTTAAAAGGAAAATTGGCTGTGATGTCAGTTAAAACAGGCTTAAGATTAGTTGCTTTTGGTTGCGGAGCAGGAGACGATTCGGAATACAACACCCTGACCAGCTGGTCAGCTTTGAGATCCGTTAAAACCGTCTGCCTACCATCCGGCCAGATAACTCGCACAGTATCTACCATCTCATCGGAGCCCAATCCAAAGTGAGCGATCATCTCACTTTGTGAATACATGCCTCTCACACCGGTAATTTCAAAGAACTGCGGACCACTCTTCGCTTTAATGGCAACTTTGGTCCCCTGGGTCACAACATTCGATTTGTCGGCTATAGGCTCTATTCTAAGCCAGTGATGGGTCTTTTGCTGAGCAGCATTGTTTCTATAAATGAAGGCTACATCATTAATATTATTGACGACCAGATCAAGATCTCCGTCATTATCCAGATCAGCAAAGGCTGAGCCATTGGAAAAGGACTCTTGATCCATGCCCCAGTCCACCATCTTTTTGGTAAAAGTTAGATCTCCATTGTTGGCATAAACATAATTGGATAATTTTTGTGAAGGTACAATCTCAAGAGCGGTCCTGATGTCTACCACATCCCAGACCGTGATATCAGCGGGTGGATTCGGGTGGCTCTGAATGTAATCAAATAATTTCGACTCCAGATACTTTGGAAATTCCCGGGAGGCATCATTGTTTCGGATATCCCGCATCAATCCATTGGTGATGTGAATATCTTTCCAACCGTTATTGTCAAAATCTGCCATAAGGGTAGACCAGCTCCAGTCAGTGGAGGCCATTCCTGCCATTTGAGCTATATCACTGAAATAACCATCTCCCTGATTGAGATGCAGGGTGTTGAACATATATTGGAAATGACCGCCATCATTTACCACTTTCCAGAAAGCTTTCGGGTTCATTCCGCTCATATTGGTTTTTGAACGGTAATTGTCTTCGGCAGCCATATCTACTACGAGGACATCCAGATGGCCGTCATTATCAATATCAGCCGCATCAACACCCATGCTGCTGAAGGATATGTGATTTGCCCTTTCATATAATTCATTAGAGAACGTGCCGTCACCGTTGTTGATAAAAATCCAGTCCTCTATCCAAAAATCATTGGCGATATAGAGATCAGTCCAACCATCATTATTCAAATCAACACAACTAACGCTATTGGGAAATCCCGTCTTGTCCAAACCAGCCCTGGCGGTAACATCCACAAATTTACCACCTTCGTTAGCGTATAAATACATCCGATATTCGGGTAAGGAAAGATCCTTGCCATGAAATTTGGAATAATGTCCGGGATTCGGAGGTTGGTTACATAAGAATAGATCTAGATCACCATCTTTGTCATAGTCAAAAAAAGCGGCATGTCTCGTCCGGCCACTATTGTCTACCCCAAAAGTCTTTGATTCCTCTTTAAAGGTTCCATTTCCCTGATTAATGTACAACTTGTTCTTCCTAAGCTCCTGATCATCATCGTAGAGTTCACGGGTTACATAGATATCGAGATGACCATCCTGATTGACATCTCCGAAAATGACTCCGGAAGACCACCCGCCATTGTCTTTGATGCCCGCTTTTTTCGTAACATTTTCAAATTCGAAATTACCCCGGTTAAAATACAGTTGATCTCCGACCTGATTGCCGGCAAAATAGATATCCTGCAGACCATCACCATTCAGATCACCAATAGCAACACCTGCCCCTCCGTAAAAATTAGAGTAGATCATGATGTTATGCTCCTTGAG
>JBGTCB010000805.1:0-4874 GCA_041748995.1 Saprospiraceae bacterium
GTTAAAATAGTTTTCTTTTTGGAAAAATCAAGGGGAAGATTTTCGCTTCCGGTGGTGATGTCCCCCTTGAGGCCCCTTGAGGGTCCCTTGAGGGGGCAGGGGGTGGAATTTCTCTTATTTTGAGGCAGATTCTTTAGAAAACTCTGGGACTCTATCTTTGATTTCCGTGATTATTCTTTTTAGCTTTTCTCTGTACCCAAAATAAGCTTCTTTATCTTTCATAAAATCCTCGTCTGAGGTGTACAGATATTTACCTCCTTCTACAAATTCATATCTTACTTCTTCCAGATCATTTGGAATACAAATTTCATAATTATCTGAAAAATACGTTATCCAGCCAATCGGATATTTAATATTCATCTCTTTGTAGAAAATATTCGAAGGCTGGTTACTTAGTTTTACGGTAGCATAAAAAGGATTCATAATTTCAACAATTCTATATAGAACCTCCCTATACCAAGAATATTCGAATTCAACATTTTCGTTAAAACTACTTATGGAAATGCCATTTACCAAATATCCCAAACCAATGTTAATATAAAAAGCTTTTTGATCTCCATGATAAAATTTAGCATTAAAACTAAATCCATCATTAACTCGAGTATAGTGCAACGTTGGATTCCCGACGCCTTCATGTTTAGTTATTTCATTCCATTCGGAGTTCAAAATTAACTGCCCAATATCGTCGGTAGTATTCTGGTTTAAATCCAGCGGACTTTCCCTGCTTCCATTAAAATGGACTGGCTTTAGGAATATTTCATCATATTTTGCCAACCAATGTAACACTCTGAACACTTCTTTCGAAACATCTGAAATTGAAACATTTCGAGTTGAATTAGAATGAGTAAATATTGATAATAAACTTTTAGCTTTTACCATCGGTTAATAAGAAACATGAATAACTTCAATGACACTAAAATCAATTCCAAAAAAATCTGGTTCGTTTAGGAAATCTCCTAATTCCGCATTAAACACTTGACTTATCCCGTCAGCACCTGTGGAGGTTGAGATTTCCCAGCGAATAGGATGTCCATTTGTCGCATTAATTTGGCCTTTCGCTTGTCTTAATAAACTCCTAATTCTCTCGGGATTATTAACGGTTAATTCAACTTCGTCAAATTCACCCTCTACTCTATCAAAAATAGAATTACTGTGACCAAATTTCCTGTCTATTAGCTTTCCTTCAGATGACACATCGTCGAAACTCCTTCCTCCTACTTCAAAGCTCAAGTTAGCATCGCCACTTGCTGCCATTTGATATTGCTTTGCAGGTACCAGATATCCTCCACTATTTCCGTCTGCTCCTGTTGGAAACTTCTTATGTGTTATTTTCAAACCGGGTATATTTCCGTCAGAAGCCCTTTTGACAGCCTCCAGGATTTTACCTGGTTCATCCCAAATCTGTCCTTTAACTGCTGCTGAATTTAATAACTCACTTAATCCATCGAGATCTAATCCAAGATTATTATTCGCAACAATGTCATCAAATTTCTGAAGACTTAGAATGTCTGTTCTCAAAATTTTAATTCCAGCATCAGCTGAATTAAACAACCCCTCCCAAGCCCGAACCACCCCTTCATTCTCCCTTACCAGATCTCTGAATTCCTTGCTATCCAGTAAATCCCGGACAAAACGATCCTTCACATCTGAAGGAAGGTCCAAATTAAAGATTTTCAGGAAATATCCACTTTCCAATAAATCTGCACGCACGATGGGATCCTCCAGTGCATTGAGGAGATCCTGGGCCAACGCTTCATCTGTGATTTTGAAGAGATTCTTGATATAGGCCGTCGGCATGGGATCCGGCCGGAGGAAATCCAGAATAGTCCACAGTCCCGGGCCATCGGCGGTAAAACCGGAGGCATAGGTGCCGGGGGGTGTCGTATTGAATAGACGCAAAAAGCCTCCGATCAACCGGTCGGGTTGAAGCCTCTTTAGCTTTTCATAGCCGACTTTGCTGATTTGGAGTGCTCCCTGGATCGCTAAGGCCGACACCGCCCCCTGAGCACAGCGGCTCAGGTCAAAATCTTCTCTGATTTTGCCATCTTCCAGAGCGCCATCTATAAAGCAACTGATCACCGCAGCGACCACTGCTTCCTCCAGGTGGGTCTGCAGAAGCAGGGTGGCTTCTACTCCGGAGGCTATGCAAGTGATCATGTCTACCTGATCCCGGGCCTCCTCCCAGGTGATCGGTTCCTCATCGGGAAAGTAGTAATTGATACCCGTTTGGAGCAACATATCCAGGGTGCTGCCGATGGTGAATTTGAAGGCAAGCTGTCCGGCCGATTGAGCAGCAATCCCTTTCAGAATCGGGCCAAGTATACCTGCAGCACCAGTGCCCACTCCCACCAGAACCGCCGGGGAGAACCCAAATGCCAGCATAGCCGCACAAATATTGTTGAGATTCTCCATCCACTCCGTGGTAGGTTGGTCGAAAAATGGAAATTGCTCCAGGTCCTTCAAGACACAGGGATTGGCACAGATCACCCTTTTTAGAATATTATCCGTGGTGAGATAGGGATGATTTCTATAGGTTTCCAGGAGCTCCCTGCACTCGCCCTGATAACAGCCACAGTTTGTCTGTGCCACTTCGGCTGACTGGTAGGGATCAAAATCTTCCAGCGGAAGGGTTAACGTGATTTTGGCCTGCTGACTAAATAGTTCCTCGTTGCTGCTTTCCTGCCAGACGATCTGTTGAATACAATCCTCCCCATTCAACCCGGCAAAAACTGGAACCGATTGTTCCTTTAGTCCCGGATGATAATCTCCCGATTTTTGCAGTCCATAATCGTCATTTAAACTCCCCGGTGCATATCCCAAAAATGTCTGATTTTCCTTCGACCACCAGCCATAATAGGTTTCTGATTCCAACCGAAACCCGGCTAACGCTCCCTGCGGCCAGCGATCGTCTGCTTCCGGATAGAATGCTGCTACCGCTTCCGACGGCAAGATAAACCGATGTCCGGATGGCGTCAAAGCCCCAAAATGCTCACCCGGTTTTTCGGAATTCGCAAAATATATGTAGTTCGCATAGATAAATGCCTCGGATGATACGATCTGCTCTCCCTCCTCATCCCGCTGAAATAAATATAGCCGAAACTCCGGATCATACATTTGGGCCCAGTGTACATGGGGAAAGGCCGCTCCCTGACTGTAATCCATCAACCAGTCTGTACTGCCCAGGGGAATGCCGAACCGGCTAAAGGGATGTTCCAAACCAAAAATTCCGTGGCCTAACTCGTGGGCCGCTGTAGTGGCTTGATTGTTTTTTACCTCTGTGTCGCCTTCGCTGAAGAGGTAGCCGAACTGCCGGGACAGGGGCATATATCCGGCCAGCCCGGTGCTGGAAGGCGTTCCGGTAAAGATCAGGTAATAGGTGTTGTCCCGATAGGCATCACCTAACTGCTCCCGGATGTATTGGTTGATGGCCTGCTGCCCGGGGCTGTAGTTGGCAAAGGTGCTGCTGCGCTCCGTGTCAATCGATCCATCCAGTCCAATCAGTGCCGCAGGTAACGGTAGAGCCGGATGGATCCGGGTTCGCAGCTCAACTGCCACCGGACCAAAGATTCCTTCCAGAGTTTGATCTAAACCCTCCGGAATAATCGCCTCTCCCAGGGGAATCAGCGCGACCTGAACCTCCTGACCCGGCAGATGCATAAGACGAAAGGTACCTACCAGCTGTTGACTGCCTCCTGTCTTCAGGCAGGCAAGTATGGTCTCTGTAGCCCGGTTGAACAGTCCTTTCACGTGGATCGTTAATAAGTCACCACTAATCGTGTGCCCGATCTTGCGGCCACTTTGGGTTTTGAAGACCAGGCTATCCGGGTTGATACCCTCTCCCACTATCCTGGCTGACAATACATCCTCTTCTCCTTTTCGGATGGCTTTGTATGCATTGTAGTACAAGGACTCCGACCCACTCACTCCGGTGGCCGTATAAAGGATTCGTTCGGCCTCACTGGCCTGAGAGTCGACCTGGTCAAACGCATAGTGTCCCTCTCCGGATTCAAAAACAACCCCGGTTTGGACCAGGCTAGTAGGTTCCCCATGAGCATTCACCCCGCTGGTGTTCGAATTAGTGGGTCTACCTCCTTCTGCCAGCTCGCCGGCCAGGGCCCAGTTGCCCTGCTCATCTACGACATAGACCTTACCCTGACTATCAAAGATCTCCAGGTCCTCCCCATTCCAGGGTATGGTGATCCCGGTGGGGCCTTCCTGGTCCATACCCTCTATGGTGATACTGCCGGCCTGAACCTGGATCGTTCCTATTTCAAAATCGATCTCCAACAGATCGGGTCCCTGTTTAAATGCATCCGACACAAAATCCAGTGCTCCAAACTCCCGCATGAAATCGGCCAGCACCGGGGGTACCAGGTTGACTCCCACGCCCTGAACCTGCATAAAGCCTTCGTACATGAAGTGCTCCGTATTGACCCGGATGTCATCGAAGGTCAGGTTAACCGCAATCGGTTCTTTGCCCGGTTCAAGTACGTGTTGGAATGGGAAATTCCACACCATCTCTCCGGCGCCACTGAAGGTGCCACCTCCACCCGTTACTTCCCGAAGTCTGACCTTAAAATCACCGGCGATGATGGTATCTCCGGGTTGCAAGCTGGAGACTGGGGTGGTATTCTGGTTTAAAAGTGGTTCGGTTGGCTGACCACATTCGTAAAGGATCGTAGGTAGATCCCGGTTGGTGGTGACATAAAAAGGAGCACTCGTCACGCGTTCTCCATTCGCACAGGTAACCCGGATCATCCCTTCATAGGTTTCCTCCGGATCCAATCCGCTCAGGGTGATTTCGGTCGTTACCGTATGCAGGGAATCAAACATGGCTCCCTCCTGGCTTATAAGGACATCATATCCCGGTGCTT
>JBGTCB010000806.1:0-6271 GCA_041748995.1 Saprospiraceae bacterium
ATCAGTGGCCTGATCAGTCAATGGCTTATCCATGCGTTTCATTGGGATTAGGATATAACCCGACCTCATCTTCACCTGGTCTCTCAGTCAGGCAACGAAAATCTTTTTCGATCAGAATCGAAAGTTCATTGCCATCATCCAGAGAAACCGCCCATTGAAACCCAACCTGATCATTTATCTGCCATTCGTTCAACATATTTTGCGGAAGTGCGATATCAATACAGCCATTTTCAAAATAAACTTGAGCTAGTTTTACGTCTGTCAAAGAGATCTTTGTTTCCAAAAAATTAGATCCGGGAAAAGCAGTTCTCGAAGAGATTTTACGCGTCCCGACCAGGGTTTCTACCTCAGTCATTGATAGTCGAATTCTGAGCGTGTTTTCTTTCAACCTCAATTTCATGACGAATTCGGTATTTTGTGCCACAAGTTAATCGTAAAATTTACTAATGGCAACCAAGACAAAATTTAGGAAAGAAAAAGACAGTATTGGAGTCGTGCAGGTACCCGCCGACAAATATTGGGCAGCACAGACTCAGCGGTCCAGTGAAAACTTTAAGATTGGAGGGCAAATAATGCCGATTGAAGTCATTCGTGCATTTGCCGTTCTTAAAAAAGCTGCTGCTCAGACGAATGTAGAATTGAAGGTGCTTTCTTCTGAGAAAGCCAGACTGATTGAAAATGTCTGTGATGAAATTCTGGAAGGAAAACTGGATAGCCAATTTCCGTTGGTAGTGTGGCAAACGGGTTCTGGTACCCAATCCAATATGAATGTCAACGAAGTGATCGCTAACCGGGCTCATGTGCTCTCAGGTGGTAAACTTACAGATGAAAAAAAGGTTTTGCATCCAAATGATGATGTTAATAAAAGCCAGTCATCCAATGATACTTTTCCCACAGCGATGCATATTGCCGCCTATCAGTATCTCATCGAACACACTATTCCTGCTTTAGAAAGCCTGCGAGATGTATTAAGAGACAAGTCGGCTGCCTTTATGAAAGTAGTGAAGATCGGGCGTACACATATGATGGATGCTACACCGGTCACCCTTGGCCAGGAATTATCCGGTTTTGTCTCGCAGCTTGATCATGGTATTGCTGCCATTAAAAACTCACTCAAGCACCTGTCTGAACTAGCGCTTGGGGGCACCGCAGTCGGTACCGGTCTTAATGCTCCCAAAGGTTATGATAAGTTAGTTGCCAAAAAGATAGCCGCCATAACAGGGTTACCTTTCGTAACGGCTAAAAACAAATTTGAGGCACTGGCAACTCACGATGCTTTAGTCGGGACTCATGGAGCTTTGAAGATGGTAGCTGTTTCATTAATGAAAATTGGCAACGACATCCGCATGCTCTCCAGTGGACCACGCAGTGGAATTGGTGAAATTATTATTCCAACCAATGAACCGGGATCTTCGATTATGCCGGGTAAAGTCAATCCAACCCAATCAGAAGCCCTCACAATGGCAATGGCTCAGGTCATTGGCAATGATGTAGCAATCAGTATCGGGGGGATGAGCGGTCATTTTCAACTCAATGTTTTTAAGCCATTAATCATTTATAATTTTCTCACATCGGCCCGGTTGATTGCCGATTCCTGTCACAGTTTTGAAGAACATTGTATAAAAGGTCTGGAGCCTAATTATTCAAGGATAAAAGAGCATTTAAATAACTCGCTCATGTTGGTGACTGCTCTAAATACGAAGATCGGCTACGATAAAGCGGCAGAGATTGCAAAGAAAGCCTATACTGAAAATACCACTTTAAAAGATGCGGCACTAAGACTCGGATACGTATCTGCATCAGATTTTGATCAATGGGTCAAACCGGAAGACATGATCTGATAAAAAAGGTGACTTTCCATTTATAATTGCGAATATGGATTAATATGAATTTTCATTTATTCTCAGCAGAAACCTATCAGCTGCGCAGAAAGTATTTATCCGAAAAAATGAAGAGTGGCCTTGTCTGGATATTGGGCAATGGTGATGTGCCAAAAAATTATGTCGATAATACTTACCATTTCCGGCAGGATAGTAATTTTTTATACTACGCTGGCATTGATTTACCTGACTTGTCCCTATTGTTAGATTTGGATGAAGGTAAAACGTACTTATGTGGAGACGATCGGACAATGGATCTGGTCGTCTGGATGGGCCCACAACCTGCGATCGGGGACATGGGTGCTAAAACAGGAATAGAAAATATATTGAATACCAGTCAGTTAAAAGAAAAAATACAAAGGGCGGTCTCCAAAAAACAGAAAGTGCATTATCTGCCTCCGTATCGTGGACTTTCGAAAATAAAAATCAGTGATTGGCTGGATATCGATATCAAACGGGTTAATGAAAGAGCATCATTGAATCTGGTTCAAGCGGTCATCGGGCAAAGGTCCGTCAAAGAAGATCAGGAGCTCGATCAAATGGAATTGGCACTCACCATTACCCGTGAAATGCATCTGGAAGTCATTTACGAAACGCGGTCCGGTCGAAGAGAAAGCGATCTGGTTGCCTATCTAATGTCGGTGGTGCATAAAAACGATGTTGATCTGGCATATCCGGTTATTTTGACTATCAACGGCCAAACTTTACATAATCACTCCCACAGCAATGAATTGCAGGATACACATCTGTTGTTGGGTGATTTTGGAGCGGAGTCTCCTATGCACTATGCAGGAGATATAACCCGGACAATTCCCGTAAATGGCAGGTTCTCCGATTTACAAAAGAGTATTTATGAAATCGTTTTAGCTGGTCAGGAAGAGGCCATCACAGGGTTAGTACCCGGAGTTCCTTACAGGGATGTACATTTGTCTGCCGCACTTAAAATGACAGAAGGGTTGGTGGCTCTCGGAATTATGAAAGGTGACGCCAGAGAAGCGGTAGAATGTGGTGCACATGCCTTATTTTTTCCGCATGGACTGGGACATATGATCGGACTGGATGTGCATGATATGGAAGATCTTGGAGAAGATCTGCTGGGTTACGATCAGGAAATACAGCGAAGTGAACAGTTCGGTTTGCGATCACTTCGCTTCGGGAAAAAGCTGTCTCCGGGCAATGTACTTACCGTAGAACCCGGTTTGTATTTTATCCCCGAATTAATAGATATGTGGTCGGCAGAAAAAAAGCATTCTCGATTTATAAACTATAAAGAACTTGAAGCTTTGAAAAAATTTGGAGGCATTCGCATAGAAGACAATTATGCCATAACCAGGGAAGGTAGCCGGCTTCTCGGGCCACCCATTCCAAAGTTGGTTAAGGATATCGAATTTCTTATGGGCACCGACAGAATCTAATTTCCCGGGGAATGGAGATGCCCGGGATTTTAAAAGAATTCAATATTGATTTTAAGAAAATTCTTGAGAAATATCCTCTTTTCCAGAAGAATCTCGAAAAAACCCGATTGGAAATCGAAAAATTCAGATTTAATTGGTTGCATTAGGATACCCAATTCGATGCTGAATTTGATATCCTTTCTGGAGGCATAGTGGATGCCAGCAGCAAGATCGATGAAGACATTACCCTGATAGTCAATGACATTTCCAGTGGGTCCTGTGGGAATGGAATATCCCGTCTTCGTTGAACAATATAATTTATTGGGGACGTGTTTTTTGCTGATATATTTTCTGAAAAAAATATGAGGTAATACAAATAAATACCTGTTCGGGCTCTCATTTGCATGTAGTGCACTCGAACCCAATCCGGCTCCGACTGATAAACTATTAGTGAATCTTCGTCCCAAACCAATATCAAATTGATTTGATGGATCCAGGAAAGAGCCAGCATAAGAAAAACGAACATAATCTCTACCTACATAGTGATATTTTCCCCCTCGATAATACTGCCGGGTACCATCGTTAATCCTCTTAAAGGAAATGGTGTTTTGTGGGATGGTCAGTGTATCTTTCAAGGCAGGAAAATGAAAAATTACCTTTGCCGAATCTTCAAAAATAAGATCACCTATGAATTTACTGCCATTTTTTAACTCTATAATATCATTGAAAGTATCGTCCTGAGCCAGTACACGGAATGTGAAAAATATACAGGTAAACAGCAGCATTTCTTTCATGGGCAGGAGGATGTAATTATTATAATTCCATTTTTTCATAAAATATGAAACGCAGGGGTGGGAAAATATCAATCCTTGAAGTATTAATTGAATCTTGCTCTGATCCGGAGTGGGATTTGATCAGATGACAGTATAATATGAGGTTCGGAAAGACAATCCAATTCATAGCAGGGTTATCTGGAGAATGATTTATTGATAAGCTTGTTTAGTTTGAAATTAGTAAGAAATGATGGTATGATGGTTGATGAGATAATTTTTTCCTCATCATTCAGGAAATAGATTTCCTCATCAAAAAAAGGTGATTGACAGTCTACTTTTTCGGAGATTTCAAGCAATTTAAATCCGATAACAGGTAGCCCGTGGTGATTGTAGAAAGGGATTGGGATCGCAATTTCAGCCCGTTCTACCAAATGAGGGTTACCTGGATCAGAAATATTGATTGTCAGGATATCATAGAAATTATTGGCAATCAACAGGTCATCTTCGAGGAAAAATTCATGATTACCCGGAATACAGATAAAGTTGATGTGCAGTGGATCTGCCGTATCTTTCTGAAGATAGATGTGAATACCGGCTCCTTCATCCTGTAAAAAGACATAGTCACCAGCGATTTCTATTTTTCCCGGCCTGATGATATCCGCTTCCTGGATATTATTGATAGGGATGCGGTACTTTTTCAGATCATCAAATACCGGTGAACCTATGGTATATGTAACTTCTCTCAGGCAGGATTCTTTTTCGCAGGAAATCAGAAAAAGAGAAGTAAAGCAAAAAAGAATCGGCAGGGTTTCCTTCATTCGGTATGACCGTTTGATAAATGAATAACGGTAAAATGAAGGTTATTGCTTCTCTCCTTAAAACTTTAACATCTTTTATTACGCTTTTGCCAATGGTTGACTAGTGTTTGAATTATAAGTAAGTAGATGTCATATTAATTTGCGAGTCGCAACACAGTCATTGTGACTTACAGAGCATCACATCAGTGGCCTTATTTTAATTCCTCTGAATTTGACCTCGTCTCCATGGTCCTGCAATAGAAGATGACCTTGTTTGGCCATGCCGAAGTTTTTATAGTCTTTGTATTTGCTGTTTTTAACCAGAGAATTGAAATGATCTGATCCCCTCTGATATTCCAGCACTTTGATATGGTTAAACCAGTGTTGAACTGTATTGTTAGGTAGTACAACGATGCGGGCATGGTTCCATTCTCCGGGAGGGCGTACAAAAAGTTCAGGTTTAACTGCTGGAATGAGATCATACAAGGAACTCAGGGTTCGGTTTCCGTCTATACCTTGTTTGGCATCCGGATGTTCCTGATCATCGAGGATCTGATATTCAAGACCGACCCCAAAGCCCGGACTCTCCTGGTATTCTTCGGTTACAAAATACTTGATCCCACTATTTCCACCTTTCGATAGGTTAAACTCCACTTGTAAATCAAAGCTGGAGAATTCGTCCCGGGTAACCAGGTCTCCTGCCCGGTCTTTTTCATTTGGACTGGAAGCGAGGGTCAGAGTACCGTTGTTGATTGTCCAGCCTTTATCCGGAAAAGCTTCCTGATGTACTCCCCTCCATGAATCCGCGTTCTGGCCATCAAAGAGCCAATTCCAACCCAGGGATTTCTCGCTTTCGGATAGATGGTTAGGAATGGTATTGACCACAAAAGGAAAATTGCCAGCCCGACGTTCTGTCAGGTTTTCTTTCAGTCGGATATTACGCCATTTTACTTTCCTGCTGTTTAGTTCCGCCCGTTCTATGGAGTGAATTTGTAAAGCTACAAAACCAGTGGGAGTCATATCATCAATAAGGAATGCGGCAGGCACATCATTGACCCAGGTTTTGATCTCCGGACCCACCGCCTCGACGTATATTTTATTCCATTCCAGAGGTTTGAACGCTTTGCCTCCTTTTTCATTAAGTCCCATTGGAAACAACCAACCTCTTCGGGCTTCATCATAAATGCCTCCCGACCAGGCCCGGTTGCTGGCATCGATTTCTGCCTGGTAACCATGTACCTTTCCGTTCATATAACTGGTACTATTACTTCTGAATTGTACCCCGGAATTGATGAAGGTATCGATCAGGACTTCAAACTCGAGAGCAAAATCACCATATTTCTGGTCAGTGACTAAAAAGGTGTTGGGGCTATTAGGCTTGGCAGTTCCGACAATGACACTATCTTCAACAACAAATTCGGCATCGC
>JBGTCB010000807.1:0-12671 GCA_041748995.1 Saprospiraceae bacterium
TTGGCCTATGATTAGGGTTGAAGAATGACATCGATTGAGGTCACCAAACTAAATCTGAGGAACTTTATTACGGAGTCTAGATACGCTATTGGCGTCGGGTCTTGCCCTTTTTTGGGATGTGAGAAGCAGTCAATAACACACCATGGAACTAAAATACCGAATTTTGCAACCAGGATACCAAGATTTGTCCATGGATAAGCTCAATTTTCCTCAAGATAAGAGGATATCAAAAATTGTAGCCGCATGCAAGCAGGTGTAAAAACAATGCACCGACCGGTAACGCCGGCACTGAAATGGATACTCATTTACTAAGTAATCAAACACAGACATTATGGAAAGGCGCACCTTCTTAAGAACCACGACCCTGGCTACCGGAAGTCTGATCACCCGGTTAGGCCAGGCCCACCAAAATGACAAAATTAAAATCGGAATTATCGGCACAGGCTGGTGGGGCCGGGATTTTCTCACCCACTATGCCCTACAGTCTAATGAATTCGAGATCATCGGCATTTGCGATGTAAACCAAAAAGCGATTGAATTAGAGCTAGAGAAGATCACTGCGATGGGAGCCAAAAAGCCTCAGATTTTTTCAGACTATCAGGATCTTCTCGATCTGGATGGCCTGCAAGCCGTCATCATTTCCACGCCCACTCATTGGCATGCGTTGCAATTTATCGCTGCCTGCAAGAAAGGCCTTGCCATCTGGCAGGAAAAACCGGTCAGCTATGACATTAGGGAATCGCAAGCCATGCAATCGGCCCATCAAAAGGCTGGTAATGTGGTAAACATTGATTTCCCTCGCAGCTGGGGACCCAATAACAGTGAAGTTAAGGATTATATACAAAGTGGTCAGCTGGGAGAGATTCGGCACATCCAATTTAATATACATAGCCCCACGGGTACGGCACCAGCTGCCGAGGTACCGGCTACTATCGATTATGATAGGTTCTGTGGCCCAGCTCCGGTTTTACCCTATACCATGGGAGCAAATGGCATCGGACCCGCCTGGAGGGGACAACATGGTTTTAGTAGGGGCATACTAGCTGACTGGGGCATTCATTATTTACAGAATATTCGTGAAGTTATGGGTCTGGAACTTCCCGATTCCATCTCCGCAATTTCTGCAAATACTAATCCTAAGAACGAGCATCCCAACCAGCAAGAAATTTTATTTGATTTTCAAGGCTTGCCAGTACAATGGTCGCACAAAGGTTGGGGGTATATCTCACCTGCTGCCCATACCAATATTGGAGTTTTCTATCATGGCACCAAGGGCACCATCTTTGGTGCAGATATAGGTTGGGAAGTCTATCCCAATGACGGTAGCGCTGTCAAAGAATATGGTAAACCGAAAGCGCAATATGGAGGCCCGGATTATCAAGCAGGAGTTGACCTGGTATTTGATGCCCAATTTAAAGCCTTTGCTCAGGCCATTCGGGAGAAATCCAATAGCCCCCTTATAAGCACCTTTGCTGAAGGCTTTAAGTCGACTGCTGCCGTCAATTATGCGGATCTTGCTATGCGTACAGGAAAACCGGTGTCTGTTGATCATACTACGTGCTCGATAAAAGATAATTCCAAGGCGCAATCGAAATTAATCCGGACCTACCGGGAAGGCTATCATCATCCGTATCCAGGATAGAAGCACAGAGTACACCGGACTCTCTCTTATTCACCTCGCGTGTCGGGACCAAAAACTCATCATCCGTCATTCATGAAACCTGCCCAGATTCCATCATTAACACCCCTACGAGGCATCGCTGCTATTATGGTTTTAATGTTTCATTTCCACCTGTTGGTTGCACCCTTACATGATCCGGCCAAATACGCCTTGATTTCCAAATGGTATTTATTGGTAGATCTATTTTTCGTGCTTAGTGGATTTATTATCTATCACGTCTACGGCAATTACTTTAAAAATGGTTGGCATTTAGCTAATTTCAAAAAATATCTGTGGGCGCGTTTTGCCCGGATTTATCCACTACACTTCTTCACCTTGCTATATGCCATCGGTCTATATTTAGCCTTAAAATATCATCAGGTTGAACTGAATCCTATCGAAGAGCATATTCTAGATCCTAAAGCAATACCAACCAGTTTATTATTGATCCAGGCCTGGGGTATGCATTTAGAAGCACCGTGGAATACTCCTAGCTGGTCGATCAGCGTCGAGTGGTTTGTATATTTATTATTTCCTTTTCTAATCGCTTTTTTCTGGTCGCCACTACGCAAAAAACGATTCATGTTGGCGATAGCCTGCTTTATAGTCCTGGTAGTCGTAATATATATCTGGCAACCATACAATTTCAGTAAACGACAGTTATATCTGGGTGACATTGCGAGTGATTGGTTAAAAAACCGGCATACGATCGATGTCATCACCGGTCCGGCACTCCTAAGAGGATTAGTTGGTTTTATCATCGGTCTCTTTGCTTATCACTTTTACAAAAATCAATGGGGCCAGAGCTTATTATCGAAAGGCATTGTATGGTTTCCACTTTGGATCATGCTTTTTATGGGCTGGACCAAGGCCTGGCTTCCAGATCTGCTTGCCATCTATATTTTTGGAATCTTAGTACTAAGCACTGCCTATCTAAATGGCAAGATGCAAAGAATCCTTAACACCGGAATACCCACCTATCTCGGAGATATTTCTTACTCGATTTATCTGACGCATATGTTAATTATTTTCACGCTGCTGGTTGCACAACAAATTAATCCACCTCCGGAGGCACCGTTGCCGGACATGATAGCTCGATGGATAATGCTATCATTTTTCTTATTATTGACCATAGGCATTTCCAGTCTGACATATTTCTTTATCGAAAAACCGATACGGAAATATCTAAATAAACAAAGCCAAAAGCTTACGCAATTACCAACTGTAAGAATTTCAAATAATTAACTATATTTATTAATATCATCTCAAATCAAAACACTATGAATCACAAGAATCTTTTCCTTTTTAATGGTATCGTTTGTATGTTTTTTGGACTAGGTCTAATGTTTGTTCCTGAACACATTTTAAAGATCTATGCCGCAGAGTGGTCAGAAGCACCCAATTTTGCACTGGTTACAGCAACTGGTTATGGAAGCCTGATTTTTGCCTTAGGTATCGCTTTATTTTCTGCGATCAAAGCAACAGAATCTTATGCAAGGCGAGCTCTACTGCTGATCATTTGCTTGGGCAATGGATTGCTGGTGCTCATTCATGGGTTTGCAACTTTAAAAGGAATGGAAAACTCCATGGGTTGGACACTGGTATTGTTAGTCGGTTTCCTGGCTATTTGGGGAGGGCTGTTGTTGAGCAGGGAAAAAGTGAGTACCTGACTTATACCTGTTCTCACAATATAAAAAAGACGATCCATTAACTTCTGATTTGGGAATTATTGTAAAGTCATCATTTCTTTTCACTAAAAGACATTCAGTAATAATGTCAGAATCGGGAACAATATTTGTAAATTCCGGTATGGCCACTATCCCAAAACTTTATCTCTGCATCCTCTTGTCTTGGTTCGCTCAAATCGTAAATATCCATGCAGATAACCATTCCCCCGCTGAAGGAGATTCCATTCTTTATCTTGACTCCTCCTATTTGCTTCTTCAAGGCTGGTCTCAGGATGTTTACGAAGCCTGCACCTTTCTCTTTGACACTACCGGTCTATTGACAATAGACCAGGTAATGAATAGGGAGCAGGATTTTAAAAAAGTCCCTTTTCGCGAATTCAATAAATGGAGCAAACCCAGGCTTGCTATAAATGGCACCTGGGTCAAACTCATCCTGCGATCAAATACAGACTTAGAACTGTTCTTAGGCATCGCTCGCGACGAAATAAAATATTTTCTTAAGTATGCTGATGAAACCGATATATATTCTCAGGGAATTTCCGGTACGCATTCATACAATGGCAATCCCTTTCTAAATCTCATATCGACTCCTGTTATTCCCGTAAAGATTCAGAAAAACAGGCCATCGTTCCTCTATGCCAGGCTAACGCCAAAACGATGGTGTTACACCGGCCATAACCAATTACTTAGAAACAACTTTCGACTGCTGAATAAAGCGGGATTGTACGAGAGCTACATAATTACTTTGTCTGGAAATGTGCCACACCTGGCTATTATTTTAACTATTTTCCTCTACCATCTCGTACTTTTCTTTTACAACCGGGTAATCTCCTATTTATGGTTAAGTCTTTCCGCACTTTCCTTTGCCATACTCATTCTCCACAATAGTGACTTACTAATTAACTGGTTTACAGATCCGCAGAGCTGGCCCTTTGTTTGATCTCGGAATGCCGATAGCCTATGGTCTGACGACAGCTATTTTTCCATTCACGATGCACTATCTGGAACTTTACCAGCGTAACCGACTATTGTACAGACTCGTTTGGATTTCGATCACTTTGTCAATTGGGCTGACGATTCCTATCATTCTAATGACTCTCAACGAAGAGCTTTATTGGAAGGCAGAATACTATTTCCCCAGCCTTTATTATCTGGTCTTACTATTTAATTGCCCACTGATGGTAGTGACCGGATTAGTGACCTGGATAAGGGGAAATCCCAATGCAAAATACTATTTCCTGGGGATGGGCACCTGGCAACTCCTGAATGTAATAATGATTCTCAAGATTTTAAGTCACAATCAGATTTTCGAGTGGTTTCCCTGGACAAAAGGTGAAACTATTGGCTTGCTTCTTTTTTCGTTCGGATTGGCCAACCAATTTAAAACTCTTCAGGAGGAACGAGCCAGGGCTGAAAAACAAAAAGCGCTCTCTGACCAACTCCGTGACATCGAAGTCAAGGAAAAAGAAAAACTAAAAGAACTCGACCAATTTAAAACCCAGCTCTACACTAACATCACCCATGAATTTCGCACCCCGATTACGGTTATTTCGGGAATAGCTGATCAGATGCAAAACCAACCAGAGGAAAAGGAATTGATCCAACGCAATTCCCAACAACTACTGGACCTGGTAAACCAAATACTCGAATTAAATAAAATCGAATCCGGACATTTAAAACCGCAATGGGTCCAGACCGACATCGTTCCTCAAATAAGATATTTGACCGAGTCGTATGAGCACTTAGCCAGATCCCAAGGCAAAAAATTTAATCTCCAAATATTGGAGGATAACCTCTGGATGGATACCGATCCGCAAATGTTGGACCGGATCTTAAATAACCTGGTCTACAATGCCATTAAATTTACCCCCGCCGGTGGAGAGATAAGCCTTCGTATGGCAAAGGATCAATTACTTCAAAGTTGCTTGATTTCTATCTCTGACACCGGCAAAGGCATTCCAGCCGATCAGATCGATAAAATCTTCGATCGTTTCTATCAGATAGATAGTACCAATACCCGCCAGGGCGAAGGCACCGGTATTGGCCTGGCTCTGGTGAAAGAACTCACGGAACTATTGGATGGAAAGGTCTCGGTATCCAGCGAGATCAATCAAGGTACCAAATTTATGCTCAAATTACCGGTTCGGCAAAATGCGGAAATAAAGAACTGGACACCAGCTGCGGCCCTGGATCAGACACCGGAAATAGGACCTGCCAATCACGCTACCATTGTATCAAAAAAAGACCTTCCAAGAATACTGATCATCGAAGATCATCCGGACGTACGGATTTATCTACAAAGATTATTGCAAAATGAGTACCAGCTGGTAGAAGCAGATAACGGTAAAACCGGTTTAAGTCTTGCCTTTGAGGAAATACCCGATTTGATCATCAGTGATATCATGATGCCCCAAATGGATGGCTTGACCCTTTGCCAGCAAATTAAAAAAGATACCCGCACCAGTCATATCCCGGTCATCCTGCTCACCGCCAAATCTACCCAGGATGACCGCCTTCAGGGTTTGGAAGAAGGCGCTGATGCCTACCTCACCAAACCTTTCGACAAAAGAGAGCTTTTTATCCGCATCGAAAAACTACTGGAAAACCGTGAAAAACTGAGGTCGCATTACCATCAGTTTCAAATGCTACCCCAGGAAAAAGTCCAGGAAAACTCTTTTCTGGAAAAAGTACGAAAACACATCGAAATGAATTTCTCCAATGAGCTTTATCAGATAGAGGATCTAGCCAGTCCTTTGCACCTCAGTCGCACCCAGATATATCGAAAATTGAAAGCTCTGACGGGCAAAACTTTTACCGGCATTGTCAAAGAAATGAAAATACACCGGGCCAAGGAATTGTTGTCAAGAACCGACAAAACGATAAGTGAAATCGCGTACGAGCTGGGGTTTAGTGATGTCAGTTATTTTAGTAAGGTGTTTAAGGAGGAGATGAAACTCACTCCAGGCAGATTTAGAGACAAGGCTTTCTAGAGATGTACTCCGGTCAATTCAAAAAATATTGCAAATTCAAAACATTGCTAAACATGCAGGTAAAATTGCAATGAAAACCATGGTCATCCAATTTATCATGCACTCACCTATTCTGTCAGAATCACGGATACTCACGGATTAGGGGATTTTCACGGAGGTAGACTTTACACTGACTAAGCAGAAAACAAAATATCCAAGTTCAGCACCACTGAAACCATTATAAATCCAAAGTTCTTTTGGATGTTGTAAATATCCGTTTAATCCTAAAATTCGCTTAATCCGCGATCCAGACAATTTGGTCCGTGTCATTCTAAAATCCGTCTAATCCGTGATTCAGACAATAACGTCGTGACACAAATGGAGCCAGTATTTCAACACCCTCCGAGAGCTACTTTGTAGCACAAGTTACCAGAGAGATAGTTAAGGTCTTCCAGCGTGCAACATTTAGACAATTTTTTGCAACAAGTGGGACATTTCTGTTAAGCAAAATGATGCAATTTTGATCGGAAAGGAAAAACATAATAAACCATCTATAGGGTGGATATGCATATCCAACTTACACCATTACGAAAGAACTGAAAACACTGCAAACTATTTGTTTTTATACTATTACAAAAAAAATGCATCATGAAGAAAATTATCATACTACTTTTTTTGATCCCATCTATCGCCTATTCGCAACCAGAGATTTCTTCCACCGAAGAATCTCACAGCCAGATAGAATTAAAAACCAAAGCATTCATTGAGAATTATCTCAGTGCTATGAACCACCCTGACTGGGCCACAAAGATGTTACCTTACCTAAGACATCCGGAGTTCATCGACCGGCATGCAGATTATAGAAAAGCATTTGAAAATCTACGCTTTGACATCAAACATTTGATGGTTAATGATAACGAAGGAATCGTCTGGATTACCCAGAGTGGCCTACATGTCAGGGAGTTTAATGATGGTGTTTTCAAGAACATTCCCGCCACTCAAAATAAGGTAAAATGGGATGAGGTTTGGTATTACACCGTTGATGAAAGCGGGAAATTTGGCGAAAAGTTTGAATTAATACACAACAATAATCAAAAAATGAGAGCTCTAGGCATTAAATGCCTTCCGGATTAGAAAACCCAATAAGTAAAATTAAATAAAATGTCAATAAGTCCCCAGACCAAAATGACCGATGTCGTAATTCAAGCATCTGATGAATATTCAAGTATATTCAAAAATAGTAGCAGTCGTGAATTTTTTGTCTGCATTAAAATTTTTTCTAACCCCTGGCTTTGGCTCTTTAACAGAAAGCCACTCCCTTCCTAACGAAGTAGATATTTCTAAAATGGCTCTCATGTTCGACGATTCCATGCATTTATATTGACTCGATCAAAGCGAAATGAAAAAATCGCAAATCCTAAACTTATGTCAGCACATTCTGTCAATGACCTGAGTTCGATATTTCCCAAAATAAAACTTTCAATAATCCATCTGACTAGAGAGTACCAGCACAATGCATAGACCATCCCTGTATCCATAATGAAAACTCCTGAGATTCCACAACACAACTAAACCGGTCTGTTGGCATCACATGGCTTATATATTGCCCAGTTTATTTAAAACAGGTTAGATATTTCCGTCAATAATCGTAAATTATGATAGTAAAAAGATCTGAACCATGTCTTTGGTTCGCTTCCTCCACAAGCATCTGAGGATGCTGGTATTTCTGATACTCTCGCTGGCAACATGCCTTCCTGTCAAAACACAGACCTACCCTACCAATCAAATCACTACCAGAAATGGCCTAACTAACAATTCGATTAATAGCTTACTCGAGGACCGGGATGGATTTATCTGGATCGGCACCGAAAGAGGAATACAGAGGTATGATGGCTATGTCTTCGAAAATATCTCCGAGTGGGATAGCACCATCGACGGTAACAGTTTATCTATTAAACATATTATCCAACATCCAGATTTGATCTATTTCTGTATGTAAACCTCACCATGCCACAATTATACCATCTTTTGCAATAAAATCACCAGCCCGAATGGCTCTTTGACAGATACCTTGCTTGAGTACTTTAATCTTCTCACCAAATTAAAAACAGTTATTATGAAATCCACTACTGTTGTTTTATTTACCTTTTTACTCCTTCCTCAAATAAGCAGTTCTCAAGAAATCAATTGTGAAAATATGGATGAATTGGTTAGCTTGAATGAACGGGCATGGAACGAAAATAAAGGTGCCCTTCTCCATCCATATATCGCTGCTGATTTCGAGTATTATGAAGGAAGTGATTTGCGTGCCACCGGACCTGATCAATTTGACAAGGTCATTGACCAAGTGCATGCCACCATGAAAAACTTCAAAGTTAAAACCCTCCAGGTCAGTTGCAGTGAAACTAATATTACCAGTGTCTATCGGGTGACCGGCTTTCACAATCAATTTCAAATTGACGTCGACCTGATGGGTATATCAATGAACACAATCACCGAGGGTAAAATCAGTAAATCAATTGATGTCCATGATATCCTGCCATCGTTGCTGGGTGCAGGATATCAAATCGTACCAGGCAAGTTGGGTGGAAAATAATTCTGGCATCATTATCTGGATGACTGGATTATGGAGAATTGATGTGGCTGAGCCTCCCTTTTGACCCTGACAAGCATAAAAATTGCTTGAATTGGATTATCTTTTACAGGATTATCTTTTACAGATGCATTTTTCGTATAGTTATTGTAATCGACTACTCCAGGCAAAATTGGCTTCCATAGCGGGAATGACAATCACACTTCTATGGGTGTGTTGCAGCAGTGCAATCGCCAATTTTGTTGTGCTACCGCATAGCCTGAGTTTAGTCATCGATTCTTCCTGGCAAGCTGACGAACCCGCAGAGATAAAACTTGATCCTTATCTAAAATATTACGATGACTCAACCGGTACATTGCTCCATGAAGAACTTCTTGCCCAACCCGAACTTTTTAAGTCGTACGCAGATCACCATCAGGATTTTAAAGTGCGATGGTTGAGCCTGACCATCGATTCCGATATAAATGCCAGGTGGTACCTCTGTCTTAATGCCGCCACCGTTGATTACTATATTCAGACGGGCGAAGGTTCCTGGATCAGCGGCAGAACCGGCACCCATACTAAAAACACAAGCGAGCACCAACGTCTGGTGGCCATACCTCATATTACTGTCAATCTGGCTCGAGACATGACAACCAAAGTTTTATTGCGAACGACTCCCCGAGCTTTTACTTTGGAAACCAACGGACAGATGTTTCGCTTGAATAATTGTTTAGTGAATCGCAGTCGCCTCTATGAATTCCAGATCATTCATTTATTACGAGGATTACCACCTATGGCCATTCTATTCACTGTATTTCTCTACCATCTGATATTATACTTTTATAATCGGGAACGCACTTTTTTGCTACTAAGCCTTACGGCCCTGGCTTATCTCCTTCTAAGGTTTTTTAGAGATTTCTATTTTAATTGGATTCAGCCTGACTTTCAGGGTCCATCGCTGGATTATGGATTGCCTTTAGCCGTGTGGGTCACTGCTGTCGTTCACTTATTCGCTATTTCATATCTAAATCTAGACTACAAGCGTGATCCTATAGGTCTTGTCTTGCTCGGTAGTTTTCTGGTAGCTACTATTTCAACAGTATATGTGCTTTGTATTCGGTTCTTTTCAGAGACATTATTCCACAGCACACCCAAGTTCTTCCTGTCGCTATTCTACGGTATTACCCTTGTCAACACGATGGTTTTACTTACTTCAGGCCTGGTCGCATTATGGCGGAATAATCCCAGTGCAAAATATTTCGTAGCTGCTACTGGTCTCTGGTCTTTAGAAATCATCATGAACTTATTGAATGGTATGGGAGCCATCCATCTTCCTCACTTTCTTCAGACAGACTCTGCTACGGCCCTGGGGCATTTAATGTTTTCTTTCGGTCTTGCTCAAAATTTTAAGACCCTGCAGATACAACGGTCGGAGGCAGAAATGGCCAGGATATTGGCTGATCAAAACAGTTTGATACAAACCCAGGAAGCCGGGCGATTAAAGGAGCTTGATGTTATTAAATCACAGCTGTACACCAATGTCACCCACGAGTTTCGCACACCCCTCACCGTCATCAGTGGCATTGCCAATCAGTTGCAAGGAAATCAAGAGGAGAAAAAACTGATTATTCGCAATGCGGACAGCCTCCTCAATTTAGTCAATCAGTTGCTTGCCTTAAGTCAAGTTGATGCAAAACAATTGAGACCGCAATTAATGCACATTGATGTGATACCCATCTTGTCTCAGCTCAATGACGCTTATTTAAAACTATGTCAAGGCCAAAAAAAGGAATTCAGGCTGGAAATATTGGAAGTCTCTCTTTGGATGGATACAGATGCGCAATTTCTCGAAAGAATTGTAAATAACCTGGTACATAATGCTCTGAAATTCACCCCAACTCATGGTCGTATTATTCTTCGGGTCTACCGCGACAAAAATCACTGTTATCTTGAATTGAGCGACAATGGCAGCGGTATCTCTGATGACGAAATCAACCGTATTTTTGACCGCTTTTACCAAGGTGAGCACTCGATCAGTAGATCGGTACAGGGCACAGGCATCGGACTGGCAGTTGTCCATGAATTAGTGCAACTATTAGAGGGTAAAATCGAGGTATCTTCGCGTCTGAATCATGGAACTACCTTTTTAATAACCCTACCGATCCGAAGTCGTGCTCCAGTCAATTCAACGCCCCTTTCTCATTTCCAGGAAATTGATTCAATAAGTGAGCGAAGGACTCAAATTCAGACCGGTGAAAATGATACCACGATTCTAATTATTGAAGATCACCAGGATGTACGAACTTACTTCTACCGGCTCCTTCATAGTCGATATCGCATTCTCGAAACCGACAATGGCAAAAGCGGATTAGAAATGGCCATTCAACACATTCCGGATTTAATTATTTCCGACATAATGATGCCGGAAATGGATGGACTACATTTCTGCAGGCAAATTAAAACAGATTTACGCACCAGCCACATTCCCGTCATTCTGGTCACTGCCAAATCCACTCAAACCGATCGGTTGGATGGACTACGCGAGGGAGCCGATGCATACCTGGTCAAACCGTTTGATCCCGAAGAATTGTATATCCGTATCGAAAAACTTCTGCAAATCAATGACCAATTGCGTCTTCACTACCGACGGCATGAGATGCTACCCAAAGAGCAAATTCAAGAAAACAGGTTCCTTGATAATGTCAAAATCGAATTGGAAAATAATCTTGGTAATGAGTCTTATCAAATGGATGATCTTGTGCAGTCGATGCACCTTAGTCGCACCCAACTTCATCGCAAGCTAAAAGCTCTCACTGGTAAATCCTTTGTACAGCTCATCACCGACATGAAAATGCACCGGGCGAAAGAGCTTCTTGTTAAAACGGATCTGTCCGTGGCAGAGATCTCATTTCAGCTTGGCTACCGGGATGACAGTTATTTTAGCAAGGTATTCAAAGCTGCCTTTGGTGATTCACCGGGGATTTTTCGAAGCAAGGCAGAAAGCAGATGACCGAATGATTTCATGCACTAGCCTCAACCGATATGGACATTTGGAATAACGGCGAGGTCGACCGTCTATCAGAAACTCACCATGAATACGTAAGGGATCCAGGTGCCAGATACCATAATGTATATGGTCTGGATCATTCTTACTGCTAGACTTCAAGGGAAAATTTTTTAGCCAGGAATATCTCTCAAAATAGCTATTTCGGCACTATTTGACCTGGCACTTGTCAGTGGGATCTTAGTTACTATAGCATTCTACCATTTTGTGCTATGGTATTATGACCGAATTTTTCCTCCTACTTTATTTGCAATTGAAGCTCCACAATATACCATAGTAATATTTCACCTCAATGGCGTGTGGTTAAACTCGTTTTCGATATGGGCTTGCAACCTGCATTTTAATAATTCGACTCAATCTCACTTTCATGATCGGGATGATCCCTATTGTTGATGTAATTTTCAGCCTCCACTCATATGCATTGAAGGGCCCATCTAAAGAGATTTATCCAGACCAGCAATTTTTGACGCATTTTTACAATCATCGGTGTGACCTTCCACTTAAATTCACAATATCAAAAATTCAGATGATTCCTTAATTACCTAAAGCATTCATCATGTCTATCAAACTAAAAACACCAGGCATCCATCATATGACGCTCCGCAGCAGTGATTATGAACGTTCAAAGAAATTTTATTGTGATCAACTGGGATTTGATGTAATTCTTGAAAAGCCTGGTCTTTTTATATTTTTCGCCGGCAGTACCGCAGTCGCC
>JBGTCB010000808.1:0-5968 GCA_041748995.1 Saprospiraceae bacterium
AAATTGTAATGTCGTCGCGCCTTCGGGAACGTCAATCGTGTACGTTCCATCAAAATCAGTAATAGTACCACTGGTAGTGCCCTTCACCAGGATGCTTGCTCCAAGTAGTGGGTCTCCGGAATCTGCATCCGAAACTGTTCCTGTGATAGTACGTTGTGCTGATACCAGATACACCACTAAGGTTAGGGTAACGGTAAGCAACACCTTCGGTAAGTAGAGGTTTAGCTTCATACAAAGTCTTTTAAGTTTTTAAATAGTAATAGATTTATCCCGAGTAGAACAGGACAACAGATCAAGTTTAAGAAAACTTTAAGACTTCTCCCGCTCTTTCGCTGTATTTGTTATAGAGTCAAGTTCGGGCATTAGATGAATAATGCATGATTAATACATTGATAATCAATGCGTTATTTTTTTTTCTTATGTAAGAAATTTTTAGATAGTTTTTTTATGTAATAGGTTTGTAATAGGTTTTATTCAGACTTTTGTGTGGCGAGAGTTTGATTTAACCAAATTATTGATCTTTATTTTTTTCCACTTGAGCAGCATACTTGCGGTTGATTTTTGGTATCTAAAATTACCTACCGGGAAAACTTCGGGTTAGGAGATAAGATCCAGACCACATCGGGTGATTTTGTATTTAAAATGTTACAATTTTGGATTTGGACGTCACAGATCATTCTCAATGAGACGCCGGAAGGCTTACCAATACATTGCGACAATAATAAAAGTCAGTGCTATGAGGAAAAGCCCGATATTTCTCGCCTGCAGGTACCAGGGTGATCCTGCTAAAACTAATGACATACCCCGGCTCCAGGTGAGATTCTCAAGGTTTTTGCCTGATTCGGGTGCTATTAAACTCATCACTATAAAACTCATCATGCAAATGCCGGTTAGTATGGCTGCAATAATAGTGAAATGGATCCTGAACAATCCGGCATTGACTAAATATAAGCAGGCAAAGCAGAAGACATGACCAAAGATCAGCGTGTATTTCGCAGCCAGGGCGGTACCTTTTTTCCAGAAAAACCCAAAAAGAAAAATGCAAACCACGGGTGGTACGGCAAAAGAAAGTACCTGTTGCAAATAATTGAATAAACCTTCAAAGTTCTGAATTAACGGAGCCCATAGCCCGGCAACAAACATCACCATCAAGGTGGTGACCCTTCCAAACTGCATCAACTGATTTTCCGTAAGATGTGGACGTCTGGGTTGAATAAAATCCAGCACGATCAGGGCAGAGGTGCCATTCAAAGCAGAGTCGACACTGGACATAATGGCGGCGATAAGTCCGGCTAAGACGATACCCTTGACACCATCAGGGATTAAATTGATTAACATCGTCGGGTACACCATGTCCGGGTTGGGTAAATGCGGGAAAAGCTTTAAACTGAATATCCCGGGAATTACGATGATAAAAAGGGTGAGTAATTTTAAGAACCCGGCAAGAAGCGCTCCCCATTGTGCATGGGGAATGCTCCGGGCACCTAAAATTCTCTGCACCACATATTGATTGGTAATCCAGTAGTAGAACCCTAATATGGGTACTCCCAATAAGGTGCCCAACCAGGGTAAATAGGGATCATCAATGGGGCGTATGAAGGAGAGATGGTCCTGATCAGCCTGCGACATAGCCTGAGCCCAGCTAAAATCATATTGACCCAGCACGGAAAACAGCATGATGCAACTGCCGATGATCAATATGATGGCCTGCAAAAGATCCGTATAGACAACGGCAGCAAGACCTCCCGCAGCAGTATAAATACCTGAAATCAGTGCCAGGGTGTAACATGCCGTGATTACCGGTATGTTGGGAAAAAAAACATGAATGACCAGTGCACCGGCAAAGAGACTGCTTGCAATATCAACGATAATGGTCAGAATAATGGTCACTAAAGAGTAGTATTTGCGAATAAACGTCGAATACCTCAATTCCAGAAACTGGGGCACTGTGACTATTTTATTTTTGAGATAAATGGGTATAATAAAAATGGCCATAAAGACCAGCACGAGCGTGGCCATCCATTCATAGTTAGCAATCGATATCCCACTGGCATATGCCTGGCCGGTGAGTCCGATGATGGATGCACTGGAAATGTTCGAGGCAAAAAGGGAAAATCCGATCGCCGTCCATCGCAATCGGTTTCCGGCCAGAAAATAATCACTCCCGGTAGAAGTTCTTCGGGAAAGGATATAACCGATGAATAAGACTATTATAAAATACCCCACGAGTAGTCCGGTGTCGACCAGGGTAATTTTTGGCTCGAACATCGATGTATTAATAATTTATGATATATGTTCGCAAATCAACGCCTTCAGCCAGGTCCATTTTCTTCTTTAACCGCACCCTGGCAATCTGGATGCTGGTGGGATTGACATTCATGAGTTCGGCTATCTCTTTGGTAGAAAGTCTCATCCGGATATACGCGCAATGACGGAGATCATTTTGGCTAAGAGAAGGATATTTTTTTTCAATCTTCCTCACAAAATTGGGATGCACATGATCAAATTGCTTGCGGAAGTTCTCCCAGTTTTTTTCGGCGGAGAGATTGGAGCGGACCAGTCGGCTGAGTTTTCTAAGTTGGGATTGCGATGCGGAGGTATCGGTCTCCAGATCATGGATCATCACGGCGATTTCAGATATGAATTTATTTCGTTGGTTAATCATCAGGGTTGAGGTGACGAGCTCATTGTTCTTCAGGGTGATTTCTTGCTGGAGGCGAAGTGTCTTTTCTTCCCGGGCTTGCTTCTCTGCTTCCAGAATCTGATTCTGAAGTTGCACGTTTTGCAAATCATGGGAACTGATAAGCAGGGATTGTTTGGTTTGCTCCTGCTCAAGAATGCTTTTTTGCAGCGAAATGGAGTACCAGTACATTCCAATAAAAAAAATGATCGCTGTGATGAAGATGATCACAATAGTGAATTGATAGATTGCTGCGGAGTTGTCAACTAATAGCCACATAAACACCAGTGTTGCGATTTGCAAATAAATATAGCATCTAACTTGTTCTTTTGTACTATGCTGCCTCTGGATCTGGCCAACACCACCGTCTGATACTCTTACGGTTTTTTGGATATCCTGCAACCCGACTTCGGACGGATTCCGCTTTTGGGTATCCTTAACCCATTCTTTTGTCCCTTTGATATGGTCCCAAAGAGAGGAGAGCGAACCTCATCGTGGCGGATTGAAGTAAAGTCAAGATTCAAGAGAAAAATGGACGCCGTTATTTTTTTGTAATTAAGCTGTAAAAGCAATGGGTCAAAGTTTTGACATTAAGAAAGTTTTTCATTACATTAAACGCGTAATCAGATTGTATGGTCCCCTACCTCCGGCAACATCCGTTTCTCCTGATCTCCATTTTCTTTATTGCCGGTATTCTTACCTCCGGATTTTTCATTTTCCCATTCACTCAATTATTGTGCTTCACAACAATCTGCCTCCTGATCGCCCTGTTTTCAGAAAAATGGCTGCCAATCCGGTGGAAGGGAGTAATTCCGTCTGTGTTTATATTTCTCAGTTTTTATTTGTGTGGGGTTAGTCGTTATCACCAGCAGGCGAGAGCGAGTCAAACCCACCATTTTTCGAATTTTCAAAAAGCGAGCTTGAATGAGGTAGCCGGAGAAGTACTGGAGGTGAGCAGAGGGAAACTTCTACTCAAGGTGGATCGATTAAACGAATATCCAGTCACCGGTATGCTCACGGTTTTTTCAAAATTTGATTTCATGGCAGGAGACCGGATTTTTGCCCGGCTTCATATTCAGGAAATTCAACCCCCTAAAAACCCCTTTCAGTTTGATTTCCAAAAGTATTACCATCACAAACAAATCTGGCATCAGGCGAATTTTTCAGAAGAACCACTTGTACTCGGTAAAAATTCAGGTTTCATTATCTGGATGAAGCATTTACGGGCTCTCTCAAAGCAGAAACTTAGAGAGATTCTGCCTGGAGAAAATGAATTTGCACTGGCGAATGCCCTGATCCTGGGTGACAAAAGAGAATTAGGCACCGAACTGCGTAATGCCTACGCCGATACCGGGGCAATTCATGTGCTGGCAGTGTCCGGACTGCATGTAGGTGTGGTTTACATGATTCTTCTGTTTTTTATCAGGGGAATACTTCCGGTGTTCCGTGGTTGGCGGGTTGTAAGATCCCTGCTGGTATTGACAGGACTTTGGTTTTTTGTTTACCTGGTAGGTGCTCCTATCAGTGCCTGGAGGGCGGCTTTTATGTTTTCACTGTTTGAGATCGGTGTTTTAGTCTCCAAAAATTCATATCCGGTCAATACCTTATCGCTGGCTGCATTTGTATTGTTGATAATTGATACAAACAGTTTTTTTGATGTCGGGTTTCAACTTTCTTTTCTGGCTGTGTTGGGTATCGTCACCTGTCAAAGACCAATACAGGGTTTATGGGTTGTTGAAAATCCTGTGGGATTTAAAATCTGGCAACTCATTACACTTTCACTTGCTGCTCAGGTATTTACCTTTCCGCTCACCATTTACTATTTTCATCAATTCCCGGTCTATTTTTGGCTTTCGGGATTGCTGGCAGTTCCATTTGCATACGCAGTACTAACTCTCGGTCTTTTGACCCTGCTATTTCAATGGGTACCGGGATTGGATTATGTTCTGGGGCAGTTACTACTTGTTAGTACATATGCTTTAAATTCCTGGATCTTTATTGTCCAAGCCTTGCCGGGTTTGCTGGCGGAACATTTATGGCTTAATCTTAGCGAATTGGTCGCATTATTATTGATTTCATTGTCCTTGACTCTTTTTATTAATTCTGGTAAGCAAATACATCTAAAATACCTGCTTACTTCTTTGATTATTTTCCTGGTATTCATAAATGTAGAACGTTGGAAAAAATTGCATCAACTGTTGCTCGTAGCGTATCATGACCGGCATCAGCAATACATTGATTTACTGGTCGGTAATAAAGCATTCCCTTTGCATCCTGCACATCTCGAGATCGATCTTCCGGAAGACATTAAAGCTTCGAGGAAAGCTTTGGGAATCCGAACCACCCAACTGCACCCATCGTCCGGTGAGTTCTTTCGGGATGGAGGATTTGCCCTTGTATCCGGGCAGCGGATATATGTTCAGGACTCATTGTTTAATGGTCTATCCGGACTACCGGAACTGGATTATATTTTTCTGGATGCCATACCTTCATTTCCTGTTCCGGAACATTTATCCAGAGCGACACACTGGAGTGTAAATAATCGCAAACGACAAAAATATCAGAGCCTGGAAACAATGGATTTGAAGTTTCATGATATTCAAAGGGATGGAACAATTATCCTGAATTTAAAAAATAGATGAAAAAGTACCGGTCATCAGAACTTCTTATCGCCAAGGAACGAAGGGGCATGATTTTCCTATTGCTGGTTGTTTTATTCATGCTGGTCTTTTATATGGTATCCCCTGCGCTGATCCGTAAATACTCTTATGATTATTCCGAATTCTCGAAAGAAATTGAGGCCTATAAATTGAAGCATAGTCCGGTGTCGTGGGAGACAAATACTGCAGTACTAGAATTTCAGGGGTTTGATGTTAATGAGGTCACATCGGAGGAGCTTGTGCAATATGGATTATCGCTTAGTGTGGCAGATCGCTGGATAAAATACCGGGATGTTATCGGAGGATTTGAATCTTTAGATCAGGTGCAAAAGATCTATGGTCTGAATAGTCAGTGGTATAATGATCACGCAGAGAAACTATTTATCTCTAAAAAGGCCTCCACAGTAGTGAAAGAAAAAAAGTATAACCACACCGAGCACGTTCTTTTCGACTTTAATCCAAACCTGGTTACAGATGAAGAATTGAAATTATTGGGCTTTAATTCCCGGTCTTCGGAAGCTCTCCTGAGATACCGTAATGAAGGAGGGGTTTATTACAAGAAGGAAGATCTCCGGTATCTGGCTGGAATGTCCCCGGTACTTTATGAGAAGATTAGTCCTTTTATAAC
>JBGTCB010000809.1:0-2368 GCA_041748995.1 Saprospiraceae bacterium
GAACGGAAAACAATCCATTTACCATCCGGACTAAAGGCCGGATCACTGATCATATACTGATTTGTCCGCATCACCTCACGTACTTCATATCCGGTCGTATCGATAATCATAATTGACCGGTAATTGGCGTTGAGGGTGCAGATAATGAGTTCACTGCCACCATAACGGGAATCAAGCCAGGACTCCGCCATTCGTCGGGTACTCATGCGATGAATAGTGTGACTTTTTAAATTTTGCTGGTAGAGGAAGTAAATACCTGCCATTGTATCCCGGTCGGAAATAAAATAGATGCTGTTGTTCCATCCATGACATAACCAATCTACTGCTGGGTGATTTGATAGGTTTTCCTGGTTTTGTCCATCGGCATCCATGATATAAACCTCATAGTTGATCGTATCCTTACCTGGTAAAAGGACATTATAAGCGATCTTCTGTTGGTGACCGATCAGTTTTTGCCCATCATAACCTGAACAACAAAGGAACATCGCCAGCAGAAAGCCTCCAATCAAAGGGTTAAGCCTCATAGCACATCTAAACGGTGCCGGCAAGGTAGTTAAAAACCACTAAACTTAATATGTGAATTAAAAGTGATTTGACCTTTAGCAGGGATCATCAAACAAGTATTCCGTATAAGATATGCAGTTGAAATTGGATGATTTCAGGTCCATCCGGCAAGTCAATGCCTGATAGTCCAATAACTGTCTTCCGGATCAGAGCAACACGGTGAGTTATGAATGGATCAAACCGTAAAATCAGATCTATAAGAAGTTATATCTCAATCCTTATAGATCAACGGTTTATACAGGTTACCGGTATTGGCCCGACAAGGAAGGTTCCGTACGCTTTGTTTACTCTCGAATTATCAAATAGTATGTCTTGCGACTAGTTGAAAAATGAAGGCACGTTGGGTGCCTGTCAACTCCGGGCCGTAGATTTCTTCCATGATCAGGTGGGCTTCCAGATTTACAAACTGGTAGGTACGAAAGCCAACGAAAGCAGCTGCGCGGTTCATGGAGAAAAAAGGATCTTGTCCTCCTTTGGAGAAATTCTTGAAAACTTCATCATACATACCAAAATAGACCGGACCATTGGTCGGAAATTGCAGACCGAAGCGATATCGAAGCCGGGTATGGTAGTCATCCCCTGCCTTTATCTCCTGTTGAATCTGTTGCTCCACTCGAAGATCATGAAACATGATACTGCTTCCAAAATCCTTGAAATAGTTGATTTCCTGGATAAATCGCAGTTCCTGTGTGAGGGAGGGCCGGTCATAATACCAAAAGAGTCCCATTCCGGCTCCCACCTTCAGATTCTCCGTTATCTGGTACTTGAAAACGCTTCTCACATGGAGTCTTTTGTCTCGAACATCTGTATGGAAGATGTGGCCAAAATCACTGTCGATAAACAGTCCCTGCTTAAACTCGAATGAATTTTGATACTGGAGCCAAAGTTTATTCGAACTTTCGCGGTTGGATAGACCTTCGGAATAGAGAGATCCTCCAATTAAAGTCTGAGATTGAAGTTTGGAACTCAGAAACAAAAGGAGGGTGAAAGTCAATAAAATTGACAGCACCCCATACAAGGGTTGGGTCTTAACGGGCATTTCTAATCGGATTGTGTTAAAAAATGGTTTTCTAACAATAACTCCTTAGCAAGGTACAGGTATTGTTTCCAAAAAACAAATACAGAACGCGCTTTTGAAAGATTCGATTGTGACCTCCATCCAGGCACCAGCTCGACTTTCCGGTTTTCAGACTGTTCTCTATATCAGATCATATAGAAAAAACTAAATCTATTATTCCCTACCGGTTGGACCTGCATATTGTTTTCAATGTCAAACATAGAGAATGATGTAATGTCGAAACTATTGAAAGGAACTCAATTAGCTTTTATTTAATAATCCAGGCATATGGATATAAATAGATATGTTATCCGGAGGGTGATTCGTTTCGTAAACGGATTTTCTTCAGCTTTTCGATCATCCGGGGCCGGTTACATTACCCAAAAAAATATTTCAATTTGAGAAAATATTTTCTGCGCTTTGCACTGAACCGGCTTAAAGCTATCTTTAAGGTATGAGTAAAAAGATCATGATCATTACCGGGGATGCAGGAGAAAGCTATGAAACCCTCTATGCCAGGCATCGTTTTGAGGAAGCCGGTTATGAAGGTCATATCATTGCACCGGTGAAAAAAGTGTTAAACCTGGTCATTCATGATTTCGAACCAGGCTGGGACACCTACAAAGAATCACCTGGCTATAAGGTATCGTCTGATCTAACATTTGATGAGGTGAAAGCAAGTGACTATGATGCCATCTTACTCTTGGGGGGAAGAGCACCGGAATACTTGCGCCACAACCATCGATT
>JBGTCB010000810.1:0-5622 GCA_041748995.1 Saprospiraceae bacterium
GTCGCTCGCACTTGCTCCTTTGAGCGTACTGCCGGAATTTCAAAGAAAAGGTGTTGGTAGTGCCTTGATAACGCAGGGATTGCATAATGCTAAATATTTGGGTTATTCATCAGTCATTGTGTTGGGACACGGTGATTATTATCCCCGATTTGGTTTCAAACCAGCCAGCCTTTGGAATATCACCTGTCCTTTCCCCTCTCCCGATGAGGCTTTCATGGCCCTGGAATTATGGCCACATGCCCTGGAGGGAGTCGCAGGTGTTGTGGAATATGCTCCGTCGTTTTACGAACTGGAGTAGTCCATGGGTGATTGTTTGGGAAGTCCAGAGATGCTAAAGTTCACTTATCTTTGTAAACGAGGACGAGTTGAGTATTTGAACAGCCGTCCAGGTAGGAAATTCAAGAAAATGCAGCGACCGGGTTTTTTTATACTTACACTACTACTACTCACTTTATTAGGTATTACATGTAGTAAAGACAATGCCGGGGTTATTGAGATTCATCCCAAGTTTCAGATCTATGTAGATCGGTTTATTGAGGAAGCAGCAAAAAAGGGACGAACGATCGATTTTTCTGATACTGGGTTATCCATCGAATTCCGGGATGCAGTTGATGTAGAAACCGGGGGAGTCTGTCGTGGAAATCATCAGATTGAAATTGAGAAATTTTATTGGGAAGAGCTGACTGATGAGGAAAAGGAAGGTTTGATTTTTCACGAATTAGGTCATTGTGAATTGAACCGGGGTCATCGAAATGATACACTGCCGAATGGTGAATGGACGAGCAGGATGCGAGGTGATCCGATACCTGACGGGTTGTCGGCCGTCATCCATTATTCCGGGGTGCGGCGTCAATATTATATTGATGAGTTGTTTGACGAAAGCGTACCGGTACCTGACTGGGCCAGGTATATGCCCGATTACAATCAGGTAACGGAGAGCCAAAAACTTCCATTATTTTATTCTGATAGTACCGTCACGTCATTTCGAAAGAATTTCATTTTAAATCGGGATGATGACTTTGAAATCGAGGTAGAAGTGGACATTTTTCAAACTTTGTCGTTTGTGGGTATTCAATTTGGAGGCTCTGCCTTCGAAAGTAGCTTTCGAGTCGTTTATACCGGATTCGGCCGGGTCATTATCGATAGTGGTATGAATCTTTATGGTACCATGCGCGATATTCATAATTATTCAGGTATAAAATCAGGATTTAATAAAATTACCCTTCGAAAAATCGGAGATCGATTTTTAGTGTATATTAATGAACAATTTATTTATTGGTTTGAAGAACCGGAGTTTTATAGCCGGGTAGTCGAATCATTCCGGTCTCGCGAAGGAGATCCTCAGTTTCGAAATATTTCTATCAGTCACTTAATCCTTTAAGAAAATGAAAAGATTGCCATTAATTATTTTAGTCATTTTCAGTGTAACCAGATTAACGCTGTTTTCTCAGAACAATCTCTGTCAGGGAGCCTATTGGACTGAACTGGAAGCAGAAGCTAAAATGATCGGGTTTTCGGAAGAATGGTCTGACCGGAGTGAGTGGGAAGCCAGGACTGCAATTATCCGGGAAGGAATTATTAAAGGATTAGGTTGGGACAAAATTCCCGAACATAGTAACCACCTCAATCCTATAATCCATAGTCAACGTATGATGGACGGATACATCGTTGAAAATATTGCGATCGAGAGTTTTCCAGGGTTTTATGTTACCGGTAATCTTTATCGACCTGCAAATGGCTCAGGAAAATTTGCGGGTATTTTATGTCCACATGGCCATTGGGACGAACCACCTGGAAGGATGCGCGATGATATGCAAATTCGCTGTGCATATTTAGCCAGGATGGGTGCGGTCGTCTTTGCCTATGACATGGTTGGATATGCCGACTCAGATCAGATAGAACACCGGATGCCTCTCTCCCTCGTTCTCCAGACCTGGTCAAATAAAAGGGCATTGGATTACCTCTTAAGCCGTGATGATATTGATCCGGAGCGAATTGGAATGACGGGTGCTTCGGGCGGAGGAACTCAGACCTTTCTCTTAACTGCACTGGATGATCGCATTAAAGTAAGTGCTCCGGTGGTCATGGTATCCGCTCATTTTTTTGGTGGCTGTGTTTGTGAAAGTGGTATGCCAATTCATCAGAGCGCGCATCATCAAACCAATAATGTTGAAATCGCAGCCTTAGCCGCTCCCAGACCCATGTTAATTGTGTCCGATGGAGGGGACTGGACCAGTAATAATCCGGATATTGAAATACCCTATATAAAGCGGGTTTATCGTTTATACAAAGCGGAAAGTCAACTAGACCATGTTCACTTTCCTCTTGAACGTCATGATTATGGTCCAAATAAACGGGCGGCAATGTATAATTTTATGGATAATTATCTGGGCATGTCAATACCTGGTGATATGTACGAACCATCTTCCGGAAAAATGAATGAAGATTTTGTGACTATTCTTTCCCAGGAGGAACTGACAGTTTTTAATGCGCAACACCCCAGACCTAAAAATGCGCTGAAGGGAAATGAAGCAGTGACGGATTATTTTCTGAATAACTTTTGCAAAAATAATTAAATACCTTTTTTTTTGCTTTCGGGCTTCACACCAGAATACATGATTGATTTCTACTGATATTTAATGATTCCGGATTTGTTTTTGGACGGTTTAATTTTAGATTTGAATATAGGTACTACCGATAATATATTCGACCCCTTTGGGGTCGTATGAAATTGTTCATGATAAATCTATAAACATTTGAACCCTTCGGGTTCTTGCAGTTTTATCGATCACAAATAAATCACGATATCAAGAAAGTTCCGAAATTATTATTAGATAAATATTTGAGGGCACCTCTATCTACGCCGTTCTTGGTAAAAACAATTTTCTTCGAAAATTTATTTAATAATATGCTGCCCCATACATCGTTGATCGTCAGTCAGATAGCTACGACTATTTTCCTTCCTCCA
Source organism: Saprospiraceae bacterium (assembly GCA_041748995.1). Taxonomy (GTDB): domain Bacteria; phylum Bacteroidota; class Bacteroidia; order Chitinophagales; family Saprospiraceae; genus JABDMH01. The sequence goes on from JBGTCB010000810.1 coordinate 2,969, forward strand.
GCCTTCTCTGGCTTGCATCTTTTAATTTTTACTCATTCAGAGGTAAATAGAGGTGCCCTAAAAATAATCTTCCCGGGAATCGCAGAATGTAGATCCTGCTTTCTCTCACTAACCGAGCGAAGCTACTTAATAAAAACATACGCCTAAACCCTAAATATATTTAGAACCTAATTCTATAAGTTCCTTTAAGTTCCTTTGCAGACGAATTAGTGTTGAGCACAGGGAAGAATTTCGCTGGTGAAGTTAAACGTCACCGGAACAGTAAAGTTAGGAAGCAGTTCAATAGAATGGCTGGCTTTAAAAGTAACATTTTGATTGATTGTGGCATTTGATTCAATTATAAGTGCATCACCATATACACTTTGCATTATAGGATCAATAACTGTCAATGTCTGATGGACACAATCGTCACTTTTTTCGTAGGCACCAATATCATAATTACCAAATGGTCTTGGATTTCCCTCAAAATCGAAAGACACCACAGAATTGACTATATCGGTTCCTATATCAATTGCCTGCGAATTGGCAATCAGATGAAAATCTTTTCCCGGTTCGTTGACAAATATTTGATTAAAAGGAGCGGCGATTATGGAATGTTGATCAAGTCCGGTACTTGACTGCCACTCGGTCAATGTGAGATTATTTTCGGGATCATCGTCAATTGCGTTGAGTACATCACTGAGTATATTGTAATCACTGATCATCGTATTGGTGAAAGTCGTAGTGATGGCACCCCGGGAGGCATGTTTCGTGATGATGATATTATTATACAGTACGGCATTTTCGTAAGATCCATTGGCAAACAGGATACCCCAGCGACCATCCGAAGGTACGATGATCGTATTATTATATATTTTACCTCCTATACTGGGAATTTTACCATCGGTTTTATGAAATGCGATGCCTTGTGATAAATGATTGTCGTAGATCAAATTATTGTATATGAGGCAGTTTCGAACTCCATCCAGATTAATTCCGGCCCCAAGTTTGTTTTCGTATATTTTATTACCGTAAATCTGGCAATCGTCACTTATGCCATCACCACCGGCACTGGAATCTGCATTAATTTGAATACCCGAGCGGGTATTGTCGTAGCACTCATTAAACCGGATGATAGCCCGGTCCGAACTGTTGGAAACGTAGATGCCGTGTTCATCAATGGAACCGGCACAAATGTTATACTCAATAATAATATCGTCGGTAAAGCCGGTAAATATGCCTCGCTCGGCATTAAAGAGGGTGGTACAGTTTCTCACAATACAAAAATCAGCATTGACCAATCGAATGCCATTTCCGGCTCCCATCATATTATTGGAGGTAAATCCGTCAATGACATTATAATCTACATTTTCGATGTTAATGCCATCCTGACGAGGACCTCCCGGACCAGTAATGGTGACAGTACCCAGTGCTTGGAAAACCACCGGCTGACCTGCCATGCCGGAAATGACCCGGTTGTCAAAGCCAACATAACTGCCGGAAGCCACAAAAAGCGTATCACCAGCCTGAAGTATCGTATTGGCTATCGGATATTGAATGGTTGCAAATGCGTTAGCCATTGATAATCCATTGTTAGCATCATTACCCGTAGTAGCTACGTAGTAATTCGTTGCATTTAATGTGTGGTAAGCGAGTAAAGAGATAATCAGAGTAAGCCTTTTTCTCATAAAAGGTGTTGTTTGTCGTATATGGTGAATGACTGGGAAAAACAGGGAGATGTGCTGCCAATTCTAACGTAAAATCAATTGTTTAATTTGAAAATGATGGTGAAAATTCCATGCGCATGTACCGTCTTAAACAGTATTCTGTTGATCTGAAAGTATTGAGCTGGATCTTTGATTTTCGAAAATATAGTCAGATGCGAGAATTATGGCGGGTTCTCATTTTTTAAAAATTCCTACTACCCGACCAGTTGCACAGTCTAGTCGGAGGATCTGGCCTTTCTGCACACCGTATTTTCCATCGGGAACCTCATAGTCACCACGACCATCAAATGACCGGAATAAGGTGATTTTGGTGCTATCACCTGGATCAATCATTGGGGAGCGGCAACCTTCATCCGCCACCGGGTCAGACATTTCGAATCCGTTTGTTCGACCGACTTTAAAATGGTCTGGAGCATCAGTTGTATTTTGTGCCCAGGCATCGGAAGTTAAAATAGTACGATGCGAGCAACTCAGACAAAGGCCGCAAACTATCACTATTAGAGTGAAAATATAGAAGGGCGATTTAACTAAATTCATAGCTGCTAAATTAGGAAATAAATGGATTATTGCCATTACTTCTGGTCCACAAAAACATCTCATAATAGTCAGAAATTGAGCAATCCTGATTGTAGAAGCATGAATCAGTCAATTATATGATTGGGTGCTGACCTGATATTACGCTAACTTGATGGTCGATATCTGAGGTATATGAAGAAGATGGAGAACTCAAGTAAAAGTACGGGAAGCAAGGGTAGAGACGTTACATTGGACTCATGATCCTGCCAGAAAGACCATCCGTACGCCAGTAATACACGCTACAGGTTTAATGAAGGAGAAAATAAATTGGTTTGGTCCTTCCGACTTAGCATGTTTTGGTGGGGCCCCACACCAAAGCTGGAGCGTGAGAATTCTATACAGCGGAGGGCTAGCAGACGTTCTTATGAAATT
>JBGTCB010000811.1:0-7047 GCA_041748995.1 Saprospiraceae bacterium
GTGTTCAAATATCTTTGAAGAGAATTCAATTCGTTGGTATAATGCACAGGGCTTTTGTTTCATTTTCGCCATGTACAGTGGTAGTTATCGAAAAGCATTGACCATACGGGAAAAAGTGGTTAATTCACGCAGCTTCCAGCAGCAATTTCAAAATCGTGAAGAAACCTGGCGTCTTTATGATGCATATCTGCACTATATCATTCGATGTAACAAACTATGTATACATAAACATTCATTGGCAGCACCATTCAGGATCCAGAAATTCCTGAATGAAGTCCCTATACATTCGATGGATAAAAGTGGATTTAACATTCCAATTTTAATTATACAGATCCTGATTCAGATACATGCCAAGAAATACGATCAAATCACTGATAAAATAGAAGCAATCGAAAAATATACTTTTCGCTATCTCCGAAAAGATAACAACTACCGGTCTAATTGTTTTATCAAAATGATACTTCAGATACCGAAGCAGCATTTCCATCGGGCTGCTGTGGAGCGGCATACCAAAACTCTTTTGTCAAAACTGAAGGCCGTACCTCTTGAGAAAGCTAATCAACAATTTGAGATCGAAATTATTCCTTATGAACATCTTTGGGAAATGGCTTTGGAATCATTGGATGAAAGTAGAGGTAAGAGGTAGTTGCTTATAAATTCCAAAAAGAGTCACAGACTGGATATATTTTACCTGTCTATTATTTAATTAACTTCTCATTAAAGGCACTTCATTTACCAAAGAATACTCCTTCCCCTTTTCAGAATTATAAATTTTTTCCATCACGAATCGTACTCGTGCTGAATTTCCAAAACATCTAACACCTTTCCTTGTGGAGCATTCACGTTTTTGCAGGGGTCCTATATCAGCATCAGGTTTACATTTGTACCCTTCATAGAAACTTTCGACCTGTTACAATCCTGAATTACTGATCCACTCTCAATCTGCATTTTTACTTAACTTAATCATCTTGGATTATCTTTGTGAAACTATGAAGTATGCCTATTTCCTAATCAGTACGAGCGCGAGTCCCTTTAGGACTTTATTATATGCACAAAACATTCCCTATCAGGTACCACCTCAAAACATTGTTGACCTTGTCGATGCTCCTAACACCCCCGCAGTCAGCCTGAGTCCGGATAAACATACCTTATTGTTTATCCATGAACCTAATCTACCATCTATCGAGGAAGTAGCGGAAGAGGAGTTGCGTATCGGAGGTTTACGTATCAATCCGCGCACCAATGGCAGTAGCCGGTCAAGATCTTATAATGCACTCTCATTAAAGGGACTGGGAGATGTCCGGGAAAAGGAGATTTCCGGCTTGCCGGCCAACCCCCGGCTGGAAAATATTAGTTGGTCTCCTGATGGACAATCGATAGCCTGTACTCATACTTCCCATGACGGTATTGAGCTCTGGCTTATTGATGTACCCACTCAAACAGCCCGGCGTCTGATGGAATCGTCAATCAATGATGCAGTAGCAGGAATGCCATTTCTCTGGTTCGGTGATGGAAAAAAATTATTGGTTAAACAGATTGCTCAAGACCGGGGTGAAGCCCCGCTGGCTCCAAATATACCCACCGGACCCATGATACAGGAAAACAGTGCAGGAGCCGCTCCCGTCCGAACCTATCAGGATTTGCTGAAGAGTACACATGACGAAGCCCTTTTTGAATACTATACCTACAGCACCTTATCAATTATCAATATCATCACTGGTCAAAGATCTGTTTTGCCGATCGAAGGTATTATCACTGATTTGAGTGTAAGCCCCGATGGAAATTATCTCCTTGTGGAACGGGTGAAGAAACCCTTTTCCTATATAGTGCCTTACTATCGTTTTGCACAAGAAGTGACCATCTTTGACCAGACCGGTAAACAAATAAGACAGGTAGCTAATCTGCCTGCCGCTGAAAACATTCCAAAGGGTTTTAACGCCGTACCAGTGGGTCCCCGATCCTTTGGCTGGCGTAGTGACCGACCGGCAACGTTATACTGGGTAGAAGCCCAGGATGACGGTGATCCAAAAAATGAGGTTCCTGTAAGAGACCAGCTATACCTGTTGGATGCTCCCTTTTCAGATGACCCAATTCCATCTCTGGAATTTAGTCTGCGCTATCGGAGTATCACCTGGGGTGATGGAGATCTGGCACTTAGCAGTGAGTTTTGGTGGAGTACCCGGCAAGAGATCACCAGTGCCTGGTCCCCTGATCTCGCTGGCGGCCATAAAAAGATCCTGTTCGACCGTTCTTATGAAGACCGCTACACAGATCCAGGAAATTTTCATACCCGACTGAACGAATTTGGACGTAGTGTACTGATGAAGAACAGCGATGGTCATCTATACCTTTTGGGAATCGGAGCATCACCGGAAGGCAACCGTCCATTCGTAGATATCTATGATCCGACTACCCGGTTAACAGAAAGACTATGGCGGTCGGAAGCGCCCTACTATGAGATTCCGGTATCAATCATTGATCAGGTATCAGGACAAATGCTCACGCGTCGGGAATCGGTTGATGATCCTCCTAATTATTTTATGCGTAATCTGAAAACTGGGGTAGTCCAGCCAGTGACTCACTTCCCCAACCCCTACGAATCCCTCTCCGGTGTAAGTAAAGAAATGATCCGGTACGAAAGAAAAGATGGCATTGAGCTCACGGGTACTTTGTACCTTCCACCCCTTTACGATAAGGTAGAAGACGGGCCCTTGCCTGTATTGATGTGGGCTTATCCAAGGGAATACAAAAGTGCAGAAGCAGCCAGTCAGGTACGTAATTCACCTTTCGAATTTTTGCGACTTTCTTACGGCTCACCTTTGTTCTGGGTCCTCCAGGGTTATGCCATATTTGACAATTTTGCTATGCCGATTATTGGTGAAGGTGATGAAGAACCCAATGAAACCTTTGTCGACCAACTAGTGGCCGGAGCGGAAGCAGCGATCGACAAAATTGTCTCGATGGGAATTGCCGACCGCAGTCGCATTGGAGTGGGAGGTCACTCTTACGGAGCTTTTATGACCGCCAACTTATTAGCGCACAGCGATTTGTTTTCTGCTGGTATTGCACGGAGTGGGGCCTACAACCGTACGCTGACACCATTTGGCTTTCAGGCGGAAGAACGCACTTACTGGGAAGTTCCTGACATTTACAATACCATGTCTCCCTTTATGTATGCAGACCGGATTAAGGAGCCGTTATTGCTTATACATGGTGAAGCCGACAACAATTCCGGTACTTTTCCTATGCAGAGCGAAAGATTTTATGGCGCCCTAAAAGGTCATGGTGCAACTACCCGGCTGGTGATGTTACCTCACGAAAGTCATGGCTACCGGGGGAGGGAATCCATCCTCCATATGCTTTGGGAAATGGATCAATGGTTGGAAAAATATGTTAAAAAGGTGGAACAACCTGCGGGAGTAAAGATGAGTACTCCCTAAAGGGCTCCCCTAAAATCCCCGTTCAATTGTCAACCGCTTGCCCGCTTTGTCCCGGATGATGTCGTGGGTTGATTTGTTAGCTATTTATGCTAGTCCACTTACCATGTCATGGCACCTCAAACACGCAGACTGCGATTATTTTTGCCAAACATCGAAGGTTTGGTGCCATTGGTCGTAAGTATAGCTGCATTTGTTAATGCGGGAAACTCTCTACGACCATTACCCGTTATCTCAGGGGAAAGACGTTATTTTTACATTATCAAACTTGAAGTATGAAAAAGACTATTGTAGCCCTAACCGCATTTTTATTCCTTACTCTGTCACTTACAGCACAAACGGTCGATGAAATCCTTAATCAATACTTTGAGAAGACGGGAGGTAAGGATGCCTGGAAAGAACTAAATGCAATGAAAATGTCAGGTACTTCCAGCATGCAAGGCATGGAGTTTCCCATCACTCTCTATACAAAGCGACCCAATTATGAAAAACTTGAAATTGAGGTACAAGGCATGCAAATTATCGAGGCTTATGACGGTACAACGGCCTGGAGCGTTAATCCTTTCCAGGGAATTACCTCAGCTACCAAAGCTGATGATGCATTGAATAAGGAGGCAGCTAAGAAATCCTTTGAGGACGAGTTGCTGGACTATGCGGGAAAAGGTCATACTGTAGAAAAACTGGAAGACCATGAAATCGAGGGTGCCCAGGTTTTTCAGCTGAAGCTCACCAAAAGCTCCGGTGACGAGCAGATATACTTTTTTGATCAGGAAAAATATGTGCCGGTTATGATCAAATCCTTTGCCAATGCCGGCCCAATGAAAGGTCAGATGGTTGAAACCTATCTGAGTGACTATAAGGAAGTCGAGAAGCTGATTATTCCACATTCCATCACCCAAAAAATTAATGGTCAGGTATTGATGCAGGCCACCATGAATACAATTGAGCTTAATCCGCAAATCACTAATGATCTTTTTAAATTTCCGGTACCGGTAGAAATTCCGGCGGAGAAAAAAAAGATGGAAGAAGTTCCGGCTGAAAACAAGGAAATAAAACCCCAAAAGACCATGATGGAAGATCAGCCAAAAACACTGGAAAAAAGAAAATCGGAAAACCCGGTCAAGAATTGAACCCGGTGTAAGTTACTTTCTTACGGTCTTCCCTGCTCATTCTCAACCCGGATTTATTGGCCTCTCGTGTTTCGGTTAATATTAGATTGGAAACCTGAAGACTTTCCTCTATTTTGGTCGGATGTGTCGATGTTTCACAATGATTCTATGGTTATTGTCAGGGTGTCAGAACTCGAATATCCAACATTCCCGGGAGGTTGCCGAAAATTTGTCTTCAATCAGAGATTTATGGCAGGCTCATCCTGCGCGCCTGCATACGCTCTTAGGTGCTATTGATAGAAATATGCCGGAGTTACAGCCTTTGGATGGATTTTTAAGGGCGGGAGACACGATCGAAGCATGTCGTTTTTTATTGGATTATTACCGGAATGTTGATCGTGATTGGGTGATTGCAACTTCGGATAGCGTCGCCAGGTCTGAGGCTATACTCAGGAGTGCCCAGTTGGCTGCCGACTCTGTCCATCTGCTCGGAAGTACCTTACAGATCCCGTTGAATTCTGCCGGAGCCTGGCAATGGAGCTATACTGGAATCCACCCGGACGATGAATTCGGTTATTCTCTCAATGGTCATCGCTATCTGTCAGCGCTATTCTTTGCAAAAGCTTCCTCGGAAGATTCAAAACCTGTCTCAACTTTTGACCGGATCATTAAAGACTGGATTGTTCAACATCCGTTGCCTGAGATCGACGACTCGATTTATCTGGTCCTGGACACCACGTTATCTCTAGACTGGCGTGATATTGGCGAAGTAGAATGGAGAACCCTGGAGACGGGAAACCGGCTTGGAGCTTCCTGGTGTGCTCTTTTTTACGCTTTCCAACCCGAGGAAGATTTTAGTGATGCCGGTCGACTGCTGATGCTCTCTTCCCTGGTTGATCAAGCCCGGTATTTAAAGAGATACCACAAATCGAAGCACAACTGGACGACCATGGAAATGAACGGGTTGGCACTTACCGGTCTTGCTTTCCCTGAATTTGAGGAAGCCGGAGAATGGGCCAACTATGCTCTTGGGGTGATGCAGGATGAAATCGACAGGCAGGTATATCCTGATGGTCTCCAGATAGAGATTTCAACAAAAACCCAATGGGTTGCTTTAAACCGCTTTGAATCGGTAGCAGAGCATTTTGAAAAAGCAGGACGACCTTTGTCGAGCCAATACATGCAACGACTGGAAGAAATGTATAACTATCTGGCCTATTGTATGAGGCCGGATGGCCATCAGCCACTCAACAACGATTCTGACCGCGAAGATCTTCGTCCCAGGGTATTAGTGGCAGCCGAAAAATTCAAACGACCGGACTGGGAGTGGGTGGCAACTAACGGACAATCGGGTAAGAATCCAATTGAAGAACCAAGTCTTGTTTTTCCCTGGGGAGGAATTTTCATTATGCGAAATAGCTGGGACCAACATGCACATTGGGCTTTTTTTGATGCAGGTCCTTATGGCACCGGTCATCAACACAGAGATAAACTGCATTTATCAGTCACGGCTTTTGGTAAGGATTTGCTCGTTGATGCCGGTCGATACACCCATCAGGATTATTTCAGTTTTGATCCTACTATTTGGAGGGGATATTTCCGAAGTTCTTATTCACATAATGTGATACTGATCGACGGTCAGGGACAAAGAGCCGGTCCTTTGCTGGCTGCTGAACCCTTACATGAACAAGTCGACTACGTACATCGTGAAGCATATGATTTTTGCGCCGGTAAATTTACGGACGGCTATGAAAACACAGAAGGGGAGGTTGAACACTGGCGTTCGGTGCTGTACCTCAAGGACAAATACTGGCTGGTTCTCGACCAGGTAATCACCGACAGGCCACGTCGCATTCAGACACTTTGGCATTTTGCTCCTTCATGTCAAGTTAGTCAGGAGGGTACCGACGTCTTATCTACCAACCGGGATCAACCCAATTTGCGTATATATCCACTTACTGAAACCCCATGGCAGGTGGAAATAGTACAAGGTCAGGAAGAACCGGTGATTCAGGGTTGGTATAGTGCCGACTATGGTATAAAAATACCAAATCCAACTGCTGTCTTTACCGCTGAGATCAATCAGTCAGCCGTTTTTGCCTGGATACTGGTACCCTCATCGGATGACAGAGTAAACATCCAGGCCACAATGAAAACAACCGCGCAACATGTTCTTTTGAATATCCATTCTGATAATAATGCTCCGATAAACATCCGGTTACCACTCGATCAGTCTCCCAAAAATCTGTCGGTGATTTTCTGAGAAGGCTACTATCTCCTCATGGAAAAAACGAACTGGGATATCTGTTAATATTCTTAATTTCCCGCCTCTTTTATCTACATATCAGTATTTATAATGTTATGAATATTACTCCCATCTGGATTCTTGTCTGCTTTCTTCTGCTCGTTATGTGGTCTTGCTCCACCAAAACAACCGATTCTGCCAGCGGCAATTCTGATAAGCCAACATCAAGCGGAGTGGAAACCTTGCCTCAGGAAGC
>JBGTCB010000812.1:0-2659 GCA_041748995.1 Saprospiraceae bacterium
AGATATCCCCTTTACTACTGTCGGATGTCCTTTGAAGATAAATCTCGAAGTAAAAATCATCACCCTCCACAAACTCATTTTCTATCGTCAGGGTTAATTCAATTTGTGAAATGCAGAAATTCTGCAGATGCAGCAACACGATGAGAATAATGATGGTGCGTACAATATTCATTTTATTGGGGTATTTGGCTCTTATGATTCCGGTTATTCCAGATAATTCCACGATCAACTGCTTCGGTAGCACCATTTAAACTGCAATCGGTGAGGTAGTAAGTTTGGTCAATCCGATGTTCCCAGGCTTCATTTTGATCAGCTTCGTCAATGATTCCGTTTCCATCTGCATCCCCCGCCAACAGTGCCCATCGTCCATCAATCATTTTCTGGGCATTCGTACCGTGTATCGGGAGACTTCCATTAGTAAAATCAAGTTCTGTTGGATTGGTGGTGCCCAGGTGGATTTTGGTTTTTGTCATAATCCCGAGGTGATTCCTGTGTTTGATTACCATAAAATAGTTTCCCCTTCCGGTTGTAAAAGGAACTGGTGATCTGCCATCAATCGTGACGACATCACCGTCACGCTGCAGAAGTGCAGATACGCCAAACAGCACTTGGGTGCTATCGCCAGCATCTCTCAGTTCCAGCCAGACCCAGTCTACAATAGCATCCGGTCCAGCCACCTGAAATACTGAGTCACTGCATTGCAGGGCATCAGTATAGGGGGATTGCAGTGGAATGAGTCCCTCCAAACGAAGATCATCACGCATTAGTTGCTGTTCGACCGGATTTGGTGCGATGTAAGGTCCCTCCAGATATATTTTGGCGGCAATTTGAAAGTTGAAAGTATCACAAACTCCATCGTTGTTTCGGTCGAAGAATGTTCCCGCACAGATGCAATCCTTTCCAAAGGTGTCATTTTCTGTACAGGGATCACCATCATCGCATGATTTCACCAGTCTGGCCTCGGCCCAGTTTGCATGGTCGCAGGTGATTCCGTCACCTGAATCGGTTACAACGAGCTTCAACTGACGAACATGGACTACATTAAGTTCGATGCTTATGGCGTCGTCGCCCTGTTGCATTACCGGACTCCGGTAGGCCAGGACATTATCCAGAAATATTGAAAATTCAACGGTAGCCTGGTCGCAGGCAGTTGAATCATCGACCCCCATGGAAGTCTGAAAAAACGTGTATTGACTATCAAGGTCAAACAAGATTTCCGATTCAGCATGAACACCAAGGCCTTTGCGATACCGGATTCCATTTATGGACATCATTTTACCATCATCCAGCTCGGTCGATCCATTACTTTGGTCTCTTTCCACCGGTCCCCAACCATTAATTGGGGTTACCGCCGGTGCCAGATCGGAAAGGTAAAAAATAGAGCAGGTTGAATCCTGAAGGCTGTTGATCCACAGGGTCAGGACATTGACATAAGCTGTGTCAATTAAATTTTTGGCCAGAGGAGGCATTGCCCGGTTGCCCAGCAAATTGTCCCGTAACCAGAGCTCTGACAGGAGATGATGTTTTGGTTTGACCATGACATCACCAGGATGCGTATTTACACTTACCCCAGGAGTAAGAATCAAATTCTGATCTTTTAGCGGTGTGGAAAACCGGGCATCAAAAGCCCCATTCACTCCATTAGGTCGATGACAGTGCGCACAGTTAGCATCCAGATAAGACCTTACTCTGGTTTCCAGATCGATGCTATCATCCTGGACTGCTGCACTTTTTGGGAAGCTGGCCATGGCTAACTCCGAAAACGGATTCGCAAAAATACCAAGCTCTCTCCAGGCCTTTAATTGGTTGTCGGTACCCATCGACGGATACGTGTAATTACCATTAAGTTGCCAGGTTCGGAGACCGAGAATACCTCCTGCATTGGAATTATGACAAGTCTGACAATCAGTTCGGCTTGGAAAATCCCATATCTGTTTTCTGATCGAGAGATCTTCCTGGATTACCGAATAACTCATCGTATCAGAGGTAGTCAGTAGTTCGGCGTCAGTACCCTGATTATTCCATTTATAAGTGACGCCATAAAGTGATCCATCGGCTTTAATAATGATAAAACGGGTTTCAATCCTTGCTGTAACCACCGGAGTACGATGATCAAGCGGCAATTCAAAATGTTTTATAAAAACAGTACCAGGAGGGAATTGCCACGGTCCCGTTTCGGAAAAGACCACCTGTTCACCCGGAAGATTGTGATCACCATTATTGGGAATGGCCACCCATCTTTTCTTAAGAGCTGCATCAGACCAAAGTGGTGAGTTGACTTCGTAGGGTAAAAGACCGGCGGCCGGAGTCAGGGTTGCCAGATCGGTGAAGGCTCCCGTTTGCGACAGCAGGGAGGGTGGATCCGGAATCGCTGCGCTCGGTTGTAATTTATATATGATTCCGCCGTCCAGATCGGTACCATAAAGTTTCAAGACATACACATTGCCTTCGAAGTCTGTGCCAAAGGATGAGATACCATTTTTATCACCAACCCCTCCTGATGGCACATTGGCAATCCAATCCACCCCGTGAGTATTGATATTGTATGTCCAGATATTCCTGGTTCCATGGTCACCAAAAATAAATTTTCCGTCGAGGGCTCCATTAAATTTTGTACCCCGGTAGACAAAACCACCAATTACAGCATTACCTTCAGCAT
>JBGTCB010000813.1:0-3609 GCA_041748995.1 Saprospiraceae bacterium
GAGCAGTAACAAAGCAGCTCGAGTCATTTGTCCGCGAACAGTCAACTTGGCTTTGTCCAGAAACTTTGCATCGTCCCAGGCTTCCGATTCTTTGGTCATATCAGGGAACTTGGAGATGAAATTCAGCCGGGCTTGAATAATTGCATCCGGATCAAACCTCCGGATATCATCCTTGCATTGCTTAAGATTTTTTAGAATCGATGGAAGGTTCCTGATCACTTCTAAAAACCCCATGTAGGCAGTTTCCCGATAGTGTTTCACCGGCGTACCTCCTACCTCTGCCATGCGGTCACCACCCCAAAATCGAAATTCAGCACCAGGTTCTGAATCCAGGATTGACCGCATCAGATTGGCTCCATGAATATCGCCCGAAGCCTCACCCGCAATCAGGTAGTATCTCATAGCCTACAATACCGAAGCACCAAACAAATAAAGCCAGAGGCCTACATAAATGACCGTTGGAAAAATGACGCCTCGCATGGCAGCATCCATATATTGGGTCTTGAAGATCTGTAAGGGTAAAATATTGAGGCAGAGGGCTACCAGCGCTGAGGTGCGATGTCGAAAATCCATGGCAACCCGACCTGGCTCCAACCAACCCATGGTTTCCATGCTCTCAAAAAGACTGATCAGAATAAAATACCAGAATAACGGCAGCAACAGTCCGGCAAGAATACCCACCCAAACCTTGTCATATTTCTGATATCGGGCCGACCTCATATAACGATCTTTTCAAAATCTTTCAGGGTCTCTAATGCCAGGTAATGTGTAAGATCATGCATCGAGGGCACCAGGGAGATATAGCCTTCCTCCAAAGCTTTTAAATCGGTGTTTTCTTTTGTACCTCCATTTTCAAAACGCCCGGTCAACCAATAGTAGTTTTTTCCTCTCGGATCAGTGCCTTGCTGAAACTCCTCCACCCATCTTGCTTCTGCCTGTTTGCAGACCTTGATACCCCGTATAGTTCCTACGGGAATGTTGACATTTAATAGCTTTGTTTCACCCAGTCCTTCCCGGAGAGTTTTTTCACAGATCTTCCTGATATACGCTTGAGAAGGTCGAAAGTCAGCTTCGAAAGTATAGTCAAGGAGTGAAAAGCCTATCGAATTTACACCTTCCAGTGAAGCTTCCATGGCAGCAGACAAAGTGCCTGAATAGATAATGTTAATTGCAGCATTTGAACCATGATTGACCCCTGAAACACATAGATCAAAGGGCCGATCCCTGTTAATCACGTTCATGGCCAGCTTGACGCAATCGACCGGTGTGCCAGAGCATTCGTATGCTTTAATATCACCAAAAGCCTTTACCTCGTTAATTCGCAAGGGCTGGTCTATTGTAATAGCATGTCCCATACCGGACTGAGGACTATCCGGGGCAACAACTATAACATCACCAATCTCCCTGACAACCTCCACCAGAGCCGCTAGACCCGGGGCTAAAATGCCATCGTCATTAGTAGCTAATATCAGAGGTCTTGCCATAGGGTGTAAATATTAAAAAAATCAAACACATTTAACTGTCCACTACGAAACTCATATCCATTAACGCGCCGGATCTCAAATTCTACCGTCCTTTGGACTACAACTTAAGAAATCTTGCTATGCTAATTTCCTTTCTAGTGTAAAGATACAGATGATAAATTCCTGGTTGGAGACCAGCAATATTTACCTGACTGTTGGATATTGTTCTAGCCTGATGAGTCTTCCCGGAGATATCCATGATGGTCATATGGATCGGATTTACCGACAAATCCGGCAATTGCAGGTAATCTGATGTCGGGTTTGGTGAAACATCGAATTCCCTTATTGTCAATTCTCTCACTGCAGTTTGAATATCACTTCTCAGTCCTTCCTGCAACAAATCAAAGGACATAATAGATTTAGCGTGGGTACCTGCAATCAGTAAATTTGTAACCGGATTATATTCCAAATCGAAGACTGGAATCAAAGGCATATTATTCCCCAGACGTAGCCAATGGATCCCGGCATCCCGACTAAAATAAACACCGGCATCTGTCGCTACAAACAATACGTCGTCATCATTATTCGGCAATATGAGAATGTCATTTACCGGTAGCTGGGGCAAATCTCTACTGATGTCCACCCAATGGGCGCCCAGATTGTCTGAGCGGTGTACGTGGGGTATATTCACACCCGCCTTAAACCCGGAATGGGTCACAAAAACCACTGATTCAAATGTTGGAGAAGGTGTGATGGCTGTAATATACCGGTCTGGTAACCCAACATCACTTTTCTGCCAGGTGGTACCATAATCTTCTGACCGGTAAAGATTGCCATCTCCCGTTCCGGCAAAAAGCAGATCCCGATCAAATGGTGATTCTGCGAGCACACTGAGGTTGCTGGTTGCATCCAGCAAGACTACCTCATCTGTAAGTTGGGTACTGATGACTTCAAAGTTTTCATCTGGTCCGGTCAGGCTGCGATAGACCCGATCAGTTCCATAATACAATACATCAGGATTGTGCTGGCTCATAATCACCGGTGCATCCCAGTTTACATTGTCACTGCTATTGATACCTTTGCTTACGGGCTCAAAGGATTGCCCCCCGTTTTTAGTCACATTTAAACCGCCCAACTGGGTCTCTACATAATAAATCAAAGGATCATCCGGATGAAAAATTGTCCGAAATCCATCACCACCAAAATATTGCATCCAGTCGTTTAGAATCGACTGGTTTCCTGACAAACTACCATTGTCCTGGGCTCCACCGTAAAACAAATCGGGGTTATGCGGATTGTAAGCGACCCGATAGAACTGGGTCGTGGGAATGTCTTCGATATCGAGCCATGAAGCTGCCCTGTCCGTTGATCGGTACAAGCCCCCATCAGTAGCAAGCAATAGACTATCCGGGCCTAAAAATATCATGTCATGCTTATCCACATGCACGACATCTGCTGTAAACTGATCAACCCGGTTCCATTGTGTTAACCGCGGATTGAATCGCCAGAGTCTGACACCGAGGAGATATAGATCTTCTTCATCGCCTGGATTCAGGCGGATTTTGGCAAAATACCATCCAAATCCGGCAAAGGGACGGGTACCCATGCCACTTCCTTCTCTAGAAGGTATCGTGGTCCAATTCGATCCACCATCGGTTGTGGTATAGATTTCTTCCAATTCATGATCCAGATCTACATACACAGCATAAAGTCTGTCCGGATTTGATTGCGCCAGTTCAATACCAATGCGAGAGTGCTCCATGTTTGGCAAACCTCCTTCAAGCATTATCCAATTGGTTCCACCATCTGTGGTCTTATAGATTCTGGCGCCACTACCGGTGGTTGTAGACTCTTCGTAATTTCTGATCCGGTCCCAGCCAGCCGCGTAAATGATATTCGGATCATCGGAATTAATGGCAAAGTCAATCACTCCGGTACCATCCCCCAGAAACAACACCTTATTCCATGTAAGGCCACTGTCCAGGGACTTGTATAATCCCCGGTTATTATCCCGATAAAATGGAATGCCCATACTGGCAGCATAGACGACCCTAGAATCATCAGGGTCGATCGCAATTTCTGAAATAATACCCGCCTCTTCAAGGCCCAGGTACTGCCAGGTTTCTCCGGTGTCTGTAGACCGGTA
>JBGTCB010000814.1:0-2342 GCA_041748995.1 Saprospiraceae bacterium
ACCGTGTCGGACCTTCCATCACCATAGTATCTCCATTACCTGAAAATTAAAGTCTGCTGCTACTCCAACGAAATCAGGATAGGAGCAAAATTCGAAGGTTTCAGTATAGGTATTTCCGTTGAGATTGTAGGTGCCGGTTCCGGCAAACCTCCATTCCTGATCGGACTGGGATTTCATTAGAAAGGAAAAATGTTTTTCTCCGAATAGTTTAAACTGAAAAGGACTATCATTCCTTTCAACATCATTGTAAACCCCTTTGACTAAATACCAAGCGCCTTCAATTGGATTGTTTTTAGTTAATTTTGGAGAAATCAATTCACCCGAAATTGAAGGATCTCTTTGAAACCAATAGCTTTCTGTCATCGAGGAAGAGAGCGTACATATTAGCAATACACAACGTGATCCTTTTGATTCTTGCATTATTCATAACTATGATGATTTAATGATTTAAGAGATTTAAGAAATAATCGATATTCAATGGGGAGTGTACATGCATCCTCATCATTAGTCAGGATTGGTGACCAACCTTGGATCAAAAAAGTTTTCCTGATCGGTAATCAACCCGTCTTCATCGACTTTAAACCGGTCTATAATTCTGAGACGGCAGGCGGGGCTGATAATGTCACAATAAAATTCAGCTGCCACCGCCGATTCATCTTCGTTCACAAAGGCATCGATGAATGTCGTGGCTTTGACCAGTTGAGGTAAGGGAGCCCACCAGGATGTGCGGAGATTTTCCCTGCCGGTCACTGGCACTGCTGACCCACCCGGATTTAGTGGCGCACGTAAATTTACATTTTCGTGGTAGGGTATGGCATCAAAATTTTTAGCACCCAGTCCGTCAACAACATAGGTTTTTGCGATTTTGTATAGTTCGTTTTTCCTGCTCATAATAAACGCTATCTATTAAATAATCAAAAAAATGCATATTCGGTTATCAGATCAAAATAACTAATCACCCACTTATCCCCACTCACCTACCTCTTCACTCTCCCCGCAGCAACCAACCTACATAGACGATTTTCCACTGACCCTTGATTTTCTCGAGTATACGGGTTTCACGGCTTAGACCCGGCATGTCAAACGTTGGGTCGTTGGTATCTTTGCCATATTGATCAAAGGTGACCCAGGCCATATCTTTTCCGATCCGGATATTCATATTTTTGCGTACTGGATTTTGCGGATTGACCTCGGGGTTTTCGTCCATGAATTTTCTGGTACGGTTTCCACGTGCTTCCCATCCCTGTATTACGGTTATGCCTCCGGCAGCCCACCAACCTATGGTGCGTACATAATCTTCATGAGCCCAGCAATCTGCATAGGCCTCAAAGTCTTTATCCCAGAAGGCTTTCGATTCTCTTTCGATGAGGGTGATAATCGCTTTTTCTTCTTCATTTTTGGTGGTAGTGAAGTCCATCCAGGCAATAGAGAAAATAACGCTAAGGCAGGCCAAAGTAATCGGGAAATAATGTTGAATTGACATATTGATTTCTTATTTACATATGGCAAATTTGAAGTTTTTTGATCTTGTAAGATTGTAAAAATGCGTCAAAATGGGGCTAGGTTTTTCCAGCAGTATGGTCACTCTGTTAAGGACTGTTAATTTAAATGTTTAGACCAGTGTAACCCTCTTGCTCACCAAAGCGAGAAGGTGATCACCCATTTGCTTAAACACAACAAGTTACTTATTTCGAATAAGGAAATACCAACTTGATATTCTCACATATGGTAGCACACTTCAGATATTTTTGGGTTGACCGAGGTTGATAAAGAAAGAAGATGTACCGGCCGGTCAACAGTACGACCAGGCAAAATTCTGCATTTTAAATAATTATGCTTAAAAAGCCCACTTTGACATCAGGTGAATCCTAAGTGGTAAGCTGTGCCACAAAATCTTGATGGTCCCAACTAATTTCCAAATATTGGATGGATTGATGATCGTCGAGTTGGAAGATAAAAATATGTTCACTGTCAAATGAGCACCCTTTGCTAACAATACCGGCAAAATCCTTGACTTGTGTACCCCTGATGGATACCGCGCATAGGATATTTTCATTTTCAACACTGATGGAATGTACGGTATTGTCAATATCGGGGAAGCTGTCGATCAATGCTGACCATAAACCTTTACCTAATTCATGGATCTTTCCCTTGCCATCATTACCCAGTGGCTTAAACCAGACGGTGCTTTGAGGATCACAAAGGGCAATCATTTGAGCGACATCTTGATCCTGATAGGCTTTCATAAAATCGACACAGATATTTTTCCAGATCTTAAAATTTGGGGTAGTAGTTTGCTCTAGTGGTTTCATATGACTTTGGTTTTGTTAATGAAATTAGGT
>JBGTCB010000815.1:0-2883 GCA_041748995.1 Saprospiraceae bacterium
ACATAGCCATCGGTGACCCTGTATGCCATATCCCTTCCAGGCGATGCCCTCTGGTGCGAATAATCGCGGGAGCTTTCTGAATTCCATTCGAACGGTAACTCAAAGTGGAAAGATCATCAGTTAATGGTGCCATTCCATAAACCAGGTAATCGAGATACTGAATTTCTGCGATTGGTCGAAAACCCCGCATGGCCAGTCCTATTGCCTGTCCAATAATTGTCCATTCTCTCAGGCCGGCATCAAAAACACGATCCTCTCCATATTTGGCCTGCATGTTCATTAAACCCTGATTGACATCACCCAGACGACCTACATCTTCACCAAAAACCATTAATTTATCATATTTGGCCAGGGCGTAATCAAAGTATTTATTCAGTATTTCAAAAGCATTGACCACCGGTGCATTCTCATTGTAAATCGGAGGAACAGCCACCACCTGTAAAGCTGAGTTACTATTTTCCGTATAGAGATGGGTACCATAAAATTTTTCCTGCTGCTTGAATCTTTGTTGAATGTACATTTCCAGATCCTGCACCCGCTCCATATCCTGTCCTCCCGGATCAAAATGTGCCTGATGCGCCAGATCAAAATAAGCCTGACGTGCCAGGGCCAAAAGTTCAGATCGAAAAGGCTGCACCGACTGAGCAAGCGTCTCAAGGTGGGGTATCAATGCCGGACAAAAGTCGCGATCCTTTTCCAACAACCGACGCAAGACATCGCGATCCTGCAGGACCGGCTTGATATATAGATTCCAGGCCCTCTGCTTACAATCACGGGCATATTGCTTTGCTTTGTTGCGGATTTCCTGCAGTTCTTCAACGACCGCAATCTTATGATGTACGATCCAAGCTTCAAAAGCGATGATGCAATCCATTTCCCGTTCCCACAGAATGCGGGAAGCAGGCTTGTATCTTTCATGGGAACCGGATGTGCTATGACCCAGTGGTTGAGTAGCTTCCTGAACATGGAACATGGCGGGAACCTGAGTCTTTCGTATCTTCTCAATGCCCAGGGCAAACATTTCACAAAGCCCCGAGTAGTCCCAGGCTTTGGCTACGTAGATCCTCATTCCGGTACCATCAGGATCTTCGATCAACAGGCCTTCCATGGCTTTTGATATACTACCTTTGGTGGTCTGATACTGAGTAGGAACCGAGATGGCATATCCATCATCCCAAATACAATAGGCAATCGGTATTCTCTTCACACAGGAAGCATTGACACATTCCCAGAATGCACCTTCACTCGTGCTGCCGTCTCCAATCGTACATACAACGACTTCATTCCCAAACCTGGAAAAGGAATCCTGAGCAATTCCCGGGACTGTGCGATACTTTCTGGAAGCCAGAGCTAGTCCGATCGCTCTGCCCATCTGCCCGGCGGTACAGGAGATGTCAGAGGAGCTGTTAAATTGACTTAGGTGATCGGTCCAATTGCCTTCCTCATCGACTAGTCTGGAGGCAAAATGAGTCATCATTTGCCTGCCGGAAGAAAAGGGATCATTATATGGATCTGCATAAAGCTGGGCAAAATATTCCTCTACAGATGCTTCTCCCAGGGCAAATAAGAGGGTTTGATCACGGTAATAACCCGAGCGCCAATCTCCCTGCCTGATGGCTTTGGCCAATGCTATTTGAGCAACTTCTTTACCATCTCCTGTGATCCCAAACTTACCCTTACCGGTCAGCACCTCTTTTCTGGCCAGAATGCTGGCTTCCCGGGAAACACAACAGATATAGAAATCGTTGAGAACCTCCTTTTGGAATGACTCTCCGTCATCGGATTGATCAAGTCTGTAAAGGGGCTGAAAAACAGTATTTTCCATCAACGCTTTAAAGATTTTCTGTTGAATAAACATTCATTCATCAGAATGTTTACTACATAAGTCAAAGATAGCATCTTTGTGCAGATTGAAAAAGAACCGGCACTCCGGCAGATTCTTTCAAATTTCATGCCTGCCCGGGAACATATTTTGGCCTGGTTTTCGTTTGATAGGTGGAAAGTATGGTCAGGTTCCCTGTTTACAGGAGCTGTAGGACCATTTTAACTTCCATATTAATTGAAGATTTTATAACTTTATGTTTTAGAAAAAGAAATAACAATGAAAAAGACACTCTTTACCGTTGGTCTTATGATGATGGTTGCAGGTATTATTTCTGCACAAGATGTTCAGAAAGCAGACAAAAAAGCTGAGAAGAAAGAAATGTCTGATGCAATTCAGTTGATCAGTGGTCCAAATATGACCTTTGAATCCATGGTGGTCGATTATGGTGAGGTCAGCAAGGGCTCAGAGCCTCTGCGTAAATTTTCCTTTACCAATGATGGAACCGAACCCCTGATAATCAAAAGTGCTAAAGGTAGCTGTGGATGTACCGTACCGGACTATCCAAAAGAACCAATTTTACCTGGTGAAACCGGGTCTATTGACGTACGTTACGATACACAACGTGTTGGCCAATTTACAAAGACGGTAACTATCACGACCAATGCTGATGAGGAAAAAATAGTGCTTACCATCAAAGGCAATGTCTTGCAGGAAGTTCAGGAAGAAAGTGTTCCTTCCAAAGAAGGTTCTATCTTCTAGACAAAATATACGACCGATTTCGATCCCGTGAAGCTTTGGTTTTGCGGGATTTTTTTTTGCTTAATTTTGACTATTCAGTAAGTTCCCTGATAAAGGCTCTCTAGGAGACTGTTGAAATACCCAAATTGCGCTGATATTTAGCCGATTATTTTTGTCGTAGGAAGATCACAGCCGTTCTCATCGTTTCTGACTTGTTGATCCTCAGTCAGTTACAACCCGGTATCTTCCTTCGTCTCGCCGCGCCAGAAATCGACGATTTACGACTGCAGCATCAACCTGAGTATTTCAACAGCCTCCTA
>JBGTCB010000816.1:0-2288 GCA_041748995.1 Saprospiraceae bacterium
GATGCTTCATCGCCACCATGTTATCCGGAAAATGCGAACCATGGAAGCTTCGTCTTTTGGATATTGTCCTATCTCTATCCCTAAAAATGTAACTTTCATAGGGTGATCCGGATTTTACCTAACAGTCCTGGAGATGAGTGGAGATCGTCAATGGCGACCACCGGCACGACCCTGGACCTCACTTCAACAAAACAAAATGGGGTCGCTTCTATTACCCAAAGATTTAGTCATGGGACATAATTGATTCTGATTAGGATCATTTTATGTAGTTGCCCGAGAGTACAGAGGCTCCGTATTTCTCTTCACGATATTGACCTCTCTCCTCTCTCGTCGAAAGATTATAATTTTAGCGAGAGAGATGAGGGTCCTTCCTCGGAGAAAACGGATGGAAGACAGACATTTGCGAGGAACCTCTCTCGTTCGTTTGAGTCATAAAAGGGCTATTCCGTGGAAACGCAAGAGAGAGGGGTCTCTCTCGCGCGTTTTTTACACCATAAGTATTGGCCTAAGGTGGTTCATACTTTTACAGCCACCTTCTGTGTACTGTGCAGCCCCAGAATGTGGCTACAGTATAGCTATTTATGTGACTCCAAGAGTTAGTTACTACAGTACTATGGTGAGGAAGGCAGGCTTGCCCTGCCAGCCGTTTTGAAGACGGCCACAGTATCGCCGGACAGGGATACGAACCGGGGTTCATGCGGGTGTTGGAGGCCTTGATGTACGCCCAAGCGCTGCCCGTGCGCCGGCACACGTAGACTGCCCCACTGCTGTTGGCAGCGTTGTTGTTCTGATCCCCATCGATCCCAGTTGCCGCGCTAGATCGTGTTGGCGTCTTTCTTGTTTAAAATTCTCAAATATTCTTCAGTATTAAGTTTTCATGTCGCTAAAATATCTCGATGAAGACTCAGCAAAAGACAATCAATATCCGATTAAGTGGCTAGATTACAGTGAGAATAATCAGGCTATAACAAAACTTCGCAAACAGGTATTTGACGAAGAGCAAAAATTAGGTGATTTTTTTGTTGGAGAAGATGATCCTGATGGTATCCATTAGTGAAAATATTGATAACCCCTATCAATTTTAGGATTGTTTGAAAACGAACGCCTTAATTTCCTTATATATTTTCGAAAAAAGGCACCCTAAACTGGAGATTTATAACATTGCGGAAGTTGAAAACAGGGCAATTCAATTCGGAAGACGGGTGGAGATTTCAAAGTATAGAAGTAATAGATTTGGTAGCAGTTGCATATAAATAATCGTTGTACGAACTAGTGCAATTTTTTTCTGATGTGTATGGCATACATAGACAGCTTGCACCAATATATAGACGGTTATACTTAAGTCAAAATCAATATATGAAATAAAAACAGAACATAGAAAAGCCTTAATTCCACGTCAGGATTCTTTGCCAAAAGTTACATATGCAAAGATACCTGGTTGAAAAATACACAAATAATGAATATGGCTTTATCATACCAAGTTTGAAAGAGCATATTTTAGAGCATACAACTCTGAAACATATTTTATCCAAAACCAAACCCGATAAAAATATTTATCTCGAAGCAATGTCAATTGCAGATGAGATGCCTCGATTATCTGCTCAGTCGCGTCTGCTTTTCATGTCTAACAAAAAGAACTTAAGTGCTTTAGCTGAACCGGAAACTCGACTGGATATATGAGATGCCGGATGTGGTCCTGGCGTTTTCTTGCCATCATTAAGCCAGCTATCAAATTTATCGAAAAGTCATTTTACCGGTATCGACCTATCTGAGATAATGAATACTTACGCTAGTCTCACAATCCCAAATTGAAATGGATTACTGGCGATGTATATGCATTGCCATTTGAATCAAACAAGTTTGACATAGTACACGCCAGTTTTTTGAGGATGCATCTTTATAATCTTGGAGATCCGCTACGCGAATTTTACCTTGTTTTGAAGCCAGGTGGCAAGCTTATTATTACTGATGTAAATGACGATTCATTTGAAGGTCCACGAATATTAAAGCGCATTTTGATATCAAAACATGCACAGGTTTAAGAGGGAAACCGAAAAATTCTTAATGTCTTGCCACTTATTGCAAAGCCAATTGGTTTTAAAATAATAAGCGAGGATAAAGAAACAGTTCGAAATGATGGAGATGAAAACAAGGTAGTACTAGCTAGATGATAATGAGGCACATATTGATAAAGATATGAAGTAGGCCATGTTCTCATTTATTGAGCAAGCAGGAAAGTCAGGTAGAAATCCCATCGATGTCCACGGCGAGGTGGCAAGGCAAGCTCG
>JBGTCB010000817.1:0-4954 GCA_041748995.1 Saprospiraceae bacterium
CCGTCAATTACTTCAAAGCGAACAATAGTCTGGGCCCACAATCCCTGCATACCCAATAAGACAAATAATAGAAAAATCAGCTTTTTCATACGCCTGTTTATTGTATGATATTCAATTTTTATGCCTTCTTAACCGGCGTTCTTCGGAAATAGATAATTCCGATGATACCAAGCAATACGAGCGTGAAGGAAATAATCTCCGCTTGTGTTACCTGCATACCCAAAAAATCCATCTTATTATTCACCCTGATTTTTTCGATAAGGAAGCGTTCAATGCCGTTCATAATCAAATAAATCGCAAACAATGTTCCCGGTACTTTTATCCGGGTACGCAGCTTCCATAGTACAAAGAAAAGAAGAATGCAGGCGAAAGTCTCATACAACGGAGTTGGGAACACTCCTTGTTCCAACTGATAACAATATTCACCTACACAGCCATCAATGGGTACACCTTCCTTTAGAACATTATTGGGGTAGCGGTAACTCCAGAGCCAATCTGGAATCCAATTCAGCCAGCCGGGTTTAGATGCAGTATTTACGATTCCCCAATCTCCATCACCCGAAATCTGACAACCCAATCTGCCAATTCCATAAGCCAGCATCATGGCAGGAGCACCTATATCGAGCATATGGCGCCAGTTTATTTGTTTTTTCCCGGCCAAATAAAGTACAGTCACCGCTCCAAATAGCAGCCCTCCATAAAAAGTAAGACCGCTAAAAGCAATCAGATTTCCGATTGGATCCTGAATAAATTCCTGCCAGTTTTCAAGGTTATGAAAAATTTTCGCACCAATTAGTCCGGAAATAGCCGCCGCCACCGTTAGGTTTCCCATTATTTCATATGGATGGATTAGTTTTTCCTCTACTTCAACAGGAAGGGCTACTTTAGTCTGTCGGTAATAGGTAAACCCGCCTGAAACCGCGGCGAGGATAAGTCCTCCTATACCACTTCCATCAAGCGAAAACAGATAATCCTGGAGGCTCAACCCACCAGTACCGATCACAAAAAGGGGAATAAGTTTGAAACCCAATATAAAACCTATAATTACGGACCCTACCAGATCAGAAAGGCGTTGTTTTTTAATTTCGTCAGGCGTAACGCGCATCTTAACCGGTTTCAGCAATCCATCCCTTTCCTTACGCTTCATCTCCAAAACCATGATATAATTGGCAAGAAGAAAGGAGACAGCCACTAGAAATCCAAAGCTTTGCAGGTAGGATAAAAATTCCCATTCAATGCCGAAAATATCTTTAAAAAGGTGTTTTAGGTTAGGATACATAATTTAATGTTTAAGGGTTTCCCGGAGAAATTCTACCTGTACTTCTCCGTCAGTGCCGATTTGTTCAAGGCGTACATCTGCCAGTTCATTAACGAGCAATGGATCGTATTGGGTACTCACTTTGATATAATTCTCCGTGAATCCAAACATACGTCCTTTATTCTCTTCTGCCTCAAATAAAACAGTAGCCGTTTTACCCAGATGCTGTTCATAAAAATAACGACGCTTCTTTTCTGACAGACTACGCAATTGATTGGCCCGTAGCTGGCGCTCGGCACCATCCACCACTCCTTCCATCAATATGGCTTTGGTATTAGGCCGTTCGCTATACGGAAACACGTGCAGGTAGGCAATATCCAGGTCATTTAAAAAATGATAGGTGTCCAAAAAATCTTCCTCTGTTTCACCAGGGAAACCAACAATCACGTCTACTCCGATACATGCATCAGGCATTTTCTCCCGGATATAGGATACCCGTTCGGCATACAATTCACGCTGATATCGCCTGCGCATCAGTTTGAGTATCTTATTATTTCCGGATTGGAGAGGAATATGGAAATGAGGTAAAAATCGTTTGGAGCGGGAAACAAATTCAATAATTTCATTGGTAAGTAAATTTGGTTCAATGCTCGAAATACGGTAGCGGTCAATTCCATCTAATTCATCTAGTTCACGAATCAGGTCGATAAATTTCTCTTTCTGCAATTTCCCAAAATCACCCAGATTAACGCCCGTTAGCACAACCTCGCGGGCTCCGCTTGCAGCAACCTCAAGGGCCTGTTCAATCGTTTCAGCAATACTCGCACTCCGGCTGAACCCGCGGGCAAGGGGAATTGTACAGAACGTGCAGAAATAATTGCATCCATCCTGAACCTTCAAAAAGGTACGGGTCCGATCGCCAAACGAATAACCGGGAACAAAATTCCTGGTTTCTTTAATATCTGCATTTAAAACAAGTGGTTTTCCATCCGTTTTCAGAGAAACCAGATGTTCGACCAGATTAAACTTTTCGGCAGCACCCAGCACCATGTTTACACCCGGAATTTCAGCAATTTCTTTTGGTTTGAGTTGGGCATAGCATCCCACAATAACAACCCGGGCATCGGGATTATACTTTTTTGCCTCTTTAACGACCTTTCTGCATTTTTTATCGGCATGGTCGGTAACTGAGCAGGTATTTACCACGTAAACATCGGCACCATCCTGAAAATCCGCCTTTTCAAAGCCCGCCTCCAGCATTTGCCGCGAGATGGTGGATGTTTCCGAAAAATTGAGCTTACAGCCAAGTGTATAGAAGGCGACCGTGTTTTTCACTGCCGCAAAGATAAGACACTTTACCTCAATCGCATTTGGTCAGGGAAGTGATATCGTCGCTTTCAATTTGAATAAGCACATTGTCCTTTCTACCTGCTCCCACCACGCCTAATACGCGGTAATTAACGCCATAAACCAATACCTTATTCCAGAATATGTATTTCTCCCCCAGGGCAGAGGTGCTAAGAGATTCAAATTTACCCGGATAAACGAGAACCACGGCACATGTGTCTTTATTTTCTTCCAACACAGTATTCAGTTGCTCCGAATTCAATAAACTGTGATTAACCCTTTTAAAGGACTTCCTTAATACTTTAGAGTCTACATCTGCTGACAAATATCCCTGATCAATTAGAACATTCGGATTCGTCGTTTTAATCGTTTTGCAATTTTTCACTGCTTCAACAGCAAAGTAATCTGCCGGACTAATCTTTTTCCCTTCCTTTTGCACATGCTTCATGTGTTCCTGCATCACGCTCAGAGTGAATGAAATATCAAAGGCAGTAAATTCCTTAACCGATCGATTAGAAATATCCGGGAGGTAAATCTGGTAATCTGTTTTCCCATCTTTGTAGGATGTTCCTTTGGTATAATTCAAAATCCAAATCATGCTCCCGGGTTTAGAATCAGGATGTACGGTCAAAAACAGGTAAACGTTTCTTGCTTCACCCTTTTCCAGATTTCGTTTTAAATCCCCTTGAAGCTCATAGTCAATTTTAGCATTCACTTTCCATAAATCCTCCACACCTGCTTTTATCAGGTAAGCAAGATTTTTCTGCGGGTATTTGGTAATTTGTCCTCTGCCAACCTCATTGGTGTCAGCAAATTCAACCTTAAGAGGCCGTTTAAACATATCCGCCAAATCACCCGGAGAGGCATTCATGTTCTGGGCCTTAGAAGAAAGGGTAAGTACAAACCCGGTAGTAATCAACAGTACAAGTCTTTTCATAACGCAGCTAATTTAATAAATTCCTATACCTATCTCAATCATAGGGCAATAATTCTGTATTCCGTTCTTCGGTTATTTTTTCTACCCTCTTCTGTTTCGTTGGTATCAATCGGGCTTGCCGAACCATATCCTTTAAAGGATAATCGACCCGGATCAATCCCTTTTGCAGTTAAATAGGCCAGCACCGATTTTGCCCTGTTTTCTGATAATATCTTGTTGGCTGAAAGATTTCCTGTATTATCGGTATGTCCGCCAATTTCTATTTTCATTGATTTCTCATTATTCAAAAACTCAACCAATTTGTCGAGTTCCACTTTCGATTCCGGCTTAAGTTCGTAAGAATCAATATCATAAAAAACATTTTTCAAGACCACATGTTCGTTAACCTTCAGTTTTTTCATCCTGACTTCAATCAAATAGGGTTCAGACTCATCGCTTTCGGTCAGTGTAAAGTTTTCGGAATGGAAGAGGTAGCCGTCTTTGCTTACGTTTAGGGCATAATTGGCGTTGGCCTTTAAAACAATCAAAAAAGAACCTGTGTGCGCATTGGTGCTGGTTTTTATGACGCTAATTCCGCTGGCCAGATTGAGCAATTCAGCAGAGGCCGTGAGGGGTAGCCCGGTTTCATCATCCACTACGGTAGCCCTCACATAACTTAATACCTGAGGACGTGCTTCGGGGTACAAATCGAACTGATAAATGTCTACCTGACCCAATCCTTCAGGACGCTCATCGCTCGAAAAATAGGCAACATTGCCTCCTCTGTTCACCAATAATCCTTTTTCGTCGCCATAGGTATTGATAGGATAGCCCAAATTAATGGCATCAGCCCAATTGCCGCTATCGTCTGTGCGGGAATAATAAAAATCAAAACCACCCATTCCGGGTCTTCCGTTTGATGAAAAGTATAAGGTTTGGTTGTCGGGATGGATAAAAGGCGTTTGTTCGTTTCCTGCCGTATTTATTGCCGGTCCGAGATTTATTGGCTCTCCAAAGCCCTTACCTGTCCAATAGCTTTTCCAGATATCGCTGCCTCCAAATCCACCCTGACGGGTACTTGCAAAATACAGGACCATACCATCGAACGACAAGGATGGTGTTGATTCCCATTCACGGGAATTGATCACATCACCCAAATGCCGTGGAATACTCCATTTTTCCCCTTCGAGACGGGAAAAATACAGGTCACAGCCGGGATAAATATCCATTGGATCTATGCGTCCTTCACGTCCCTGAAGGGTATTTCGTTTTAAGCGGTTGCAAGCCGCAAAAAAGATAAACTGACCATCTGTTGAGATAGAAACAGACCCTTCGTTTTCTTCAGTATTTACGGGAGGTCCTAAAGGATATGATGGTCCCCAGGTTCCATCAGCCTGTAATTTGCTGATATAAAAATCCTCCTGAGGGATGGG
>JBGTCB010000818.1:0-4262 GCA_041748995.1 Saprospiraceae bacterium
GAGTTTGGGGATAAATATGATCGATCTCTGGCTGATAAGTGAAACGATGGTGTACATAAGAAAGTCCAAAAATGATCCCGTACTCCTTAGACAAGCCCCATAGCCATTCCGGTTTTATGATGAAATAGTTCTCCGATGCCCGCAAATTCTCTAATTCTTCTGCCGCCTGGAGTCGGGTACTTACTTCCTGGTTTTTAGTCTGCGCAGCTGATACTTCCTTATGAATGGATAAGGTGCTAAAGCAAATAACGGACAAAAGTATTATTGCGATCGGTAAATGATTGTTCAGTCTTTTAATCACCACCGAAAGACAGCTACCCATGGTCATCAGGATCGGCACCATGTAATAATTTTTATAGTGTTTCGCAACCAGTAAAATACTAAGCACAGCAGAAGCAGTAAAAGCCAGTTGAAAAAGACCTTCATTCTTCCAAATCGATTTCCTTTTAATCAGGTCTGATAGCAGGTAACCAAAGCATAAGATTAGAAGGAGGACCAGTAGGACATTCGATTGAATAATGATCCACACATGATGTATAAATACGCGATAGTCAATAAACTGCTCGGCACCGGAACCATAGATTCCGTCATGCGATATCAGGTTGGTTATAAAAGTGGAAAATTCACTCGTACGATTTATGATTGGAAGTATGCCAATAAAAAAACCTAATAAAGTTGTTAACACCCATATCAATCTCTTCTTTAGTACAAGGAATGGAATAACCAGCACCGGCATGAAACTGATCTTGGTAGCAATAATGAGACCTGATAAGATGCCAAGTCCAGCAACCTGTTTGCCATTTCCTGGAAGACTTGAATATCCGCGAATCAAAAAGATGATCAATACAAATACCAACATCATTGCAAAACGGTCTGCCATAATTCGTACAGACAGGTCTAGCATAATTGGGCTAAGAAAGGGACTCATTTGTAACGTGGCGGCACCTGCCCAACCAGCGTAATTCTTTCCAGTTTTGCCGGCCCAGACAATCGTCAGGAAAAATAGAATGGCCATAATATGCGAGCACCAGGATAAGTAGTGCTCCGGTCTCGACAGCACATCCGTTGCGATCGCGCCTTTACCGGAAAAGACGTAAATGATATCGATGCACAATCCAAGAAATACCTGAAACGGGGTACCCGGATGATGAACATGGCCAATGCGGTCGAAATGCAAGATCGAACAGTTCATACCGTTGAGCAAGTATACGTAGTCAGGGTCTATTCTGGTAAGGTAGAATGGACCATGGAGCATGATTAAGTAACTATAGAGCAAGATGTATAGCAACGGAATAAGTAGCAGATATAGAGAAGTTTTTGTAAGTGTCTTAGATATCATGACATATAAATGGTCCAGGTATAAAAGTAGTCAAAGATTTTACTTTTTTAGTCCCGTCAAAATGAAGTGCTTCGTAGTAAGGAAATGATGACCAATAGATTAAAATCCATGGAGAGTGAATGATTTCCTGTGTAATCTAAAGAGAGGATGTCTCTGATGCCACATTCCACCGGGGTTCATAGAGGGAAAGTTTTAATACGCCTATTTATTATCTATCTATCTTTCATTTCTTATGTGTGGCCTTTCCATTATCTTTTGCTTACTCTCCTTTGTTGGCCGATAACTGATGATTTTTCATCTATCTTGCATTTGTTTTAAACCCTTGGTCAATGAAAAAAAACCTTCCCTACCTGTTTTTCCTGATCCTGCTTTTTCTGGTGACTGCTATTTTTTTTGGACTTATAGCGAGTTACCTACTGGCTGTTTTGTGGGCGATAATACTGGCGGTCCTTTTTCAAGGGTGGTACCAAAAAATTCTACACCGGCTCAACGGTCGGAAAAATATAGCAGCGGGATTAACACTACTCGTAGTTGTGCTGATGGTGATTATACCTCTACTTTTAATTGGTTATGCCGTAACCGCTGAAGCCATTGATTTCTATAACCGGGTCGATTCCGGAGAGTTTAATATTCAGGAAAAAATCGAAAATCTAAAGGAAAAGGGACCAGTTGTCGAACGCTTTATGGAAACTTTGTCCCTGGATATGGAGCAGTTGAAAACTTCAGTTAATGAGTCACTTGCCACTTTGTCAAAAACAATAGCCAATAAATTGCTCAATTTTACTCAAAACATTTTGATCTTCCTCCTTCAGCTGTCGATCATGCTGTATGTGCTTTTTTTCTTTCTGAGGGATGGGACCTGGTTGATAGACAAACTGATATGGGCATTACCCATGGGAGATGAAAAAGAAAGGTTATTGCTCAAACGGTTTGAAAGTGTTGCCAGAGCCACTGTAAAAGGTAGTCTGATTGTCGCCATGACCCAGGGAGCCGCAGGAGGGTTGCTATTTTTCGCAGTGGGTATTCCCGGCGCCGTCCTCTGGGGAGTGTTGATGACTATCCTGTCTCTATTACCCCTGGGTAGTGGAGTTGTTTGGATACCAGCAGCCATTATCTTTTTTGTGCAGGGCGAAGTAACCAAGGGCATCATTGTTGCCGCAGTAGGTGCTGTATTTATTGGGCTCCTGGATAATTTTCTCCGTCCAAGACTGGTCGGTAATGATACCAAAATGCCTGATTACCTCATTTTACTTTCCACTTTGGGAGGTTTGACCTGGTTTGGCATCACTGGTTTCGTACTGGGACCAATGATCGCTGCATTTTTTATTACGTTTTGGCAAATGATGGGTGAAGATGAATCTATCGGCTCCGGCTGATTTCGGTCAATCGCTGCATGGTGGATACTTTTTCTAAAACATAATGGTCAGCTTCGATCGAAAAAGGTGGGATAGATTTTAAGATAAAACCGGGTTCGAGAACCTGACCATCATCCAGAAATTGAACCAAAGGTTCCAGGCCCAGAAATTCAACCGGGTCAAGAATGGCATCTTCAAGGAAATCGTAAAGTTCAATCTCCAGATCATCAATTTCCCCCGTATCTACCATCAAAGACCACACACTTCCCATCCTTAGAAAATACTGGTCACCAAGGCAATCCTGCGCAAAGGGAATATCCTTTGGGCTAAGAGCATTAAAGACCCTAAATAGAGCTGAGTCCCCCACCCATACATGTCTTAAAGAATGCCAATCAGGATCCAACACACAACCCCGGATATGAAGACCACCATTAAAAGCAATGATTCCATTAATATCTAAATAAAAACTCTTTAGTTCTTCCGGTAAATTTTGAAAGATTTCGACATCAGTCAGTTCGTCTCCGAGATATATTGTGCCTTTAAATTCCAAGAGTTACAATTTTATAAAAAGAAAGAATTAATAATTTAATGAATATGACTGTATAAGTTAATCTGAATCCGTCGATCCCTCTACCCCTACCCCACTGCCGTCCGCTTTAGTTTTTATATAGTTAAGGACTCTTCGGGCAGTTTTTCTTTTGATTTCCTTTTCCAGAACACGGTTAATTTTATCCAGGGAATATTGAAATTTGAAAGAAATGGCATCTTTTTTTATATCGACAATTCTCAGGTTAAAAGATTTAGGATTGATCTGATCCTTATAGATTTCAAGAGTCTGAATAAGTTCGTCCTCCAACTCCTCAACGGTTCCTTCGAAATTGGATTTTAATTCAAATGGAATACTGACCCGTTTGACCTCACCCCGTGTATAATTAATGACCTCGCTGTGATATGCCTTTTCATTAGAAATAAAAACCAGCTCTTCGTCTTCATTTAATAAAGCCAGTTTCGTTAATGTTATGTCAACGACTTTCCCCTTTTGATCACCGATTTTCACATAGTCTCCGATAGCAATCTGCTTGGAAAAAACAATGACAAATCCGGCAATAATTGAAGCGATAAAGTCTTTGGAAACAATGGCAATGGCAGCTGCAACTATACTCAGCGAGGTAAACAATGTTTTTAGTTCCACTCCCCAGAGGCTTAACACAAAAACTATGACTGCCAGGGCAATAATCAGAACATAAATATTTTGTACTCCGGTGGTGATATTATCCTGACTGTTGTATCGCATACCCTTTCGGATGCGATAGACAATCATCAACAGAGAGATCGCCAGATTAAGACCGCTGGCAAAAAGCAAAAACCCAAAAAGGTTGAAAAGAAAACGGGCATAGGTGGGTGATAATTCAGAGTAGGGATGTGTCCACCACATAAAGAGCAGAAACAAGACTATGATCACTTTACCTATAAGGGTTAAAAGGACTTTTCTGGCCATACTTACTATTCAACTAGCGCCTAAAGTTCGCGTTTTTTTCAGACTGGGAGGCTGTTGAAATTTTTGGGTT
>JBGTCB010000819.1:0-6630 GCA_041748995.1 Saprospiraceae bacterium
ATACCGCGATTAGAAATGGATAATTCCAATGATATCAGAAAGTTTATTGGTTCTATATATTGATAGTCAGCAGAATGGTAGCCTTGCTCTCCCATCCGCTAGCGTTTCACTCCCTTAAAGATCCACAGGATCTTTATTCCACCTGGGGTGGAAATCGTTCGCTCATAGCGTAGCTCCTGGATGTGGGTCATCCCGCAATACTGCGGGACAGTTTTTGCTACTTTTTGCTGCCAAAAAGTAGAAAAGCGCTAGAAGCAAAGACCAGTTGTTTGGAGCATTTGAACCCGAACCAGACCCAAGGTCGGTAAGATCATGAAATTATAGCTGCAAAAAAATCAGGGAAACCACCCAGTATGTGCTTGCAGCAGAAAAAAGTATGATCCCTGAAAAAGATGTGTGAAATCCGAATAGGTCATTTCAAACCATCTTTCTTATGTGCAATCACAAACTTAAGGTCACGCACTTGTGTAGTGCATCTCTAGTTGGAAGGCCCCTGATTTGTAGTAGAGTGATTAGATTGTTTAAGTATGCTCTGTCCCCTTCTTCAAGGGGACTAGAGCATCATAATCTACTGCCAGTAGATTTTCCTTTTATGATCGGTTATTTCTTATCAAAGAAATACAGATCTATTGTTGTAAATCTAGTTCTTGAGGGCTTGTATTTCGGATTTGTAATTTTGCTCTTGATTTCCCGCCCAGTAGGTCAACTCAAGGCCATCTTCTGTAATTCTCCCCTTTCCCTGAAAAATTTCAAGATTCCCCAAATCTGTTGAAAATTGCTGGGTAGGAATACTGATGTGCAGGTCCTCATCAAGGTATGCAATGATGTTAATTTTCAGGTCGCCAAAATTGCAAAATTCAATTTGATGATAGTTGGTGTTATTATTCTTGATCCAGCGCACCCCCATTTCATAAATCATTTGGTGGCCGGATGCATTCTTCTCCATAATTTCGTAACTGCCGATTCTAAGGGGAGGGGTTCCGGGATCATAGGGAGTGACGGGGTCCATTTTTTCGCAAGCGATGGTCGAGATTAGAATGCCGGTTAGTATCCAATGGAAACGAAACCTGGAGTGTCGGATTCTGATGTTTTTCTTTTTCATTTTCTTATCTTTTAATGGTTTTTTAATCAGGTATTTCAGGGGGACTTAAATCCCATTGCTCAGTGATTGTTTGCCTGTGCCAAATCTAATTTCCGGAGCATCACAGGAATGGGAGACGAGTATCATTTATCAGGAGCATTTTCTCATTCTAAGGAAAAATGTCAGGATAATAATCTCAGGAGGCAGGATTACTGCAGATAAAATGTTTTATATCAGCACTTTAAGCATCTCTTCTGGTTGTCTTTTTCCATCAACTTCAGATTTTGAGGTAAGTCTAACAGGGTATTAGGAGATATCGGTGGTGCTGAAGCAAGACCTTTGTCCACCACCCATAGCCAGGCTGCATTGTGCATTTAGGGATTTTTTTTTGGATATCAACCAGTTAAGAATGTTGCTTTGGAAAGCATTCTTTTAAATGCTGGTAATTTTGCCTCCAGGGGGTCATGACTCCTTGGATCAAAGACAAAACCTCTCGGATCTATGATATGAACTCCTTGGATTGGTGGGTATCATCTCCCGGATCGATTCACATGGATTTTTCTTGGCAGGTCGATTTCTTATTTTAGGTTACTTTGAGAACCCAGCAGATGTAGTAGATCAAGAGTCGTTAAGACCCGGGAAAAACCCTTTTTCTCTTGAACAATGATTAACAATGAAAATCCTCTATATTGTTGAGATTTTATTTCACACGAAACTCCTCAACTATATTATATTTGGCAAGACAAATCCGTATTTATATGAGATGGCTATTGGTTATGATAACGTCGTTATTTTGGTCATTGATTTCAGCACAAACGCTCTATGATATGCGATGGTCGAGTGAGGGAGTCGACTATGCCGGCTTTATGATCTATTTTAATGAAGACGACATCTACATGAGAGTGGGTTATACGTATGATGGCGTGTACAATTTAACTCATACGGAATACCATTATGATCTGGAAACCCAAAAAGATGGATATGTCATGATGGAAGGTCTTGAGTCCTCTTATGTAATCGACGGGTCCGATTCAGAATACGAACCCTTTCATGTTTTTTGGGCCCTGGATGATAATAATCAATGGATCGGACCATTTGCATTAGATAATTACCACGCCCGAAATGACAATTTCGACGACATTGTCGAGATCAAGCTGACTGAACTTAATCCGGCTCTTTTAACCGAGGAGTATCTCCAGTGGTTTTACGTGCCGGAAGATGAAGACTACTACATTCTTTTAAATGCAAAGGATCAACAACAACCAGCGGAAAACACCAATTATATAAGTGATGCCCCCTCG
This sequence comes from Saprospiraceae bacterium, assembly GCA_041748995.1. Classification (GTDB taxonomy): domain Bacteria; phylum Bacteroidota; class Bacteroidia; order Chitinophagales; family Saprospiraceae; genus JABDMH01. The sequence continues at coordinate 2,383 of JBGTCB010000819.1, forward strand.
ACTTTGCATTTTATCATGATAGCTAATACGCTGATCCCGGATATTGGTCCTTCAACCAATCTGGATTTGCACAATGCCTCGAATGAATTTGAGGGAATTGCCACCGTGCTTAAGATGAATTTTAATAAAGTTATTCTCTCTGACAAAAACTTCAATAAAAATCAGGTTGTCTCTACACTGCAGTCCTTTTATCCAGGGCCTGATGATGTCGTGGTTGTGATGTACTCCGGGCATGGTTTTCGTTTTTCCGATCAGACAGAAAAGTTTCCCCAACTTGATTTTCGCTATAATGATTATCAGACTTTTGGGCCCGAAACTTGTATGAACCTGAAGGATGTATATCAAATGATTGCTCAAAAAGGAGCTCGTTTGAATTTGATCATTGGAGATTGTTGTAATTCAGACATTGGAGTGCCAAGACAGGTTGGAACCACCTTTCTGGGATCCAGGTCGACGGTTAATGCCAGTGTAGAAAAATTGCAGAAACTATTTCTGTCGACAAGTGGAACCGTAATAGCGGCAGGATCCAGTCAAGGTGAATCCTCCTGGGGTTCTAACAATAATGGAGGTTTTTTTACGAATAGTCTGATTGGATCCTTGCGGGAAGAGGTGAGTGTGCTGCGGGCAGACGATGAACCTAAATGGGAAGATATACTAAATCAGGCCGTAAAAAGCACCCAGTCTAAATCACAGATGTGTCAGGTTTGCAAGCCTCAAAACCCGATTTTCGAAGAATATATAGTTGATAAATAGGCTTAGTTAGATAAGGGCACCTCTATTTACCTCTGAATGAGTAAAAATTTAATAAGGTGCAAGACAGACAAGGCTGGAGGAAGGAAGATAGCCGTAGCTATCTGACTGACGATCAACGAAGTATGGCGCAGCATATTATTAAATAAATTTTCGAAGAAAATTGTTTTTACCATGAATGGGGTTACTAGAGGTGCCCATAAGTAAATAGTGGTGTTTTATTTTTTTTGAAAATAACATGTTTTTAGTCAAAAAAGTAAGGAAAGAGATTCCGGCTTAATTGAAGGATCTTCTGCTAAAGATAAGGACAACACTGTCCTAACGTTTAAAATGTTAGTTTGATGAGAGACATTGATATCCACCTGCAGATGGCCCTCAAATCCCTGTAGTCCATTCAGAATTTGGATTTTCTCTTTTGTTCCAATTTGTTGTGGTTGGAGTCTATCGTATCTCCGAGGGACTGGCATGATATATTTTTTTGAAAACACGGCTGAAATAAGCGGGGTCTCTGAATCCTACTTCATAAGCCACTTCCGAAATATTTAGTCCTGAGGTTTTTAGTAGTTTTTCAGCTTCCCGAAGGCGAACGGTGAGAATGAAGTTTCCGACAGAGTCGTTCGTCACGGCCGCCATTTTTCGGTACAGCTGGGCCCGGCTGATCCCCATTTTCCGGCAAATCTGGGAAATTGAGAAATCAGGGTCACCAAGGTTATCCATGATGAGTTCTCTGATCTCGCGAATAAAAACATCCTCCTTATCTTCATGCTCCGTTGCATTGTCGTGTTTTGAAAGGTCTAATTGGAAACGCTCTCTAAGTTTTTTTCGCAATTCCAATAGTGATTTAATGCTGGTTAGAAGCTCTTCTTTTTCGAAAGGTTTGGAAAGGTAGGCGTCAGCACCTTTTTCAAGTCCTTCAATTCGGGAATCGATATCGGCTTTAGCCGTGAGCAGGATGACCGGAATGTGGCAGGTCATTATTTCGGTTTTTAACTGATCGCATAACTGAAATCCTGTGATGCCAGGCATCATGACGTCACAAATAATTAAATCGGGTATTTTAGTTTTTGCTGTTTCCAAAGCTTGAATTCCATCAGACAATTCGATTAGCCGGTATCTAAAACTTAAGAGATTGCGCAGATAAGTACGCATATCATGGTTATCTTCTACAATCAGCAAAAGTGGCAGATCATCCTCGAAGGCAAGGGCTCCAGTGAGAGCTGGTTCCGAAGAAGTGGTCATTCCAAAGATAGTTGATCGAGCACTTAGCTGTGATCCGGCAGGTGCTATTTCTGCCGCTGCAAGATGGTCTTTTCCGAGTAATAGTTTAATGGAGAAAATAGCACCACCGTCGGCATTATTCGAAACGGCGATGGTTCCGTGATGCAGTTCCACCAATTCTTTTACCAGGGAAAGACCAATGCCCGAGCCCTCGAATGACCGGCTCATAGAATTATCTACCTGATAAAACCGGTCAAAAATTTTGGAAAGCTGATCGTCTGGTATTCCAATACCCTGGTCAATTACTTTAATAAATACCTCCTTATCCCCGGCCATCAGTTGCAACTCAATTTCTTCATGGTCTGGAGTAAATTTAAACGCATTACTTAGAAGGTTCACCAGAACTTTTTCCAGTTTTTCCGGATCGAAAAAGACTTTCAGTTCCTGACGGTCGGTCGTAAACGTATATTGTATACCCCGCGTTTCGGCGGTGGTGTTATAAATGTGAAAAATTGATCTTACAAATGCAACCAGATCCATCTCCAGCGCCTGCAGAGGCAAGGCGTTTGAATCGATTTTGGAAATATCAAGCAATTGATTCATCAGACTCAACAGGCGATTTGCATTTCGTTGAATTAATTGTAGCAGTTGCTGATCCTTATTTTTATTTCGCTCGATTAATTCCCTGACCGGTCCGAGTATCAGGGTGAGCGGAGTGCGAATTTCATGAGAGATATTCGTGAAGAACCTGGATCTCAATGCGCTTATTTCCTCGGTCTTTTCGACTCTAACTTTCTCTACTTCCAGGGCGTACTGTAATTGTTCACGTTTTTTTTCATATTTTCTGATAAACCATAGCAATGAAATAATGATCAGCCCATATAGGGTCTTGCTCCAAAAGTTCCACCAAATTGGTGGTATAATTTCGATCGATAAGGAGGTACCTTCTTCATTCCAGATTCCGTCGTTGTTCGATCCCATCACCGTAAAAGTATAATGACCCGGGTCGAGGTTGGTGTAGGTGGCATAGGGACGCTTTTGATCTGTATAGGTCCATTCACTATCATTGTTTTCCAAACGGTACTTAAATTGATTTTTCCTGGCTGACACATGTGACAGGGCTGTAAATTCTATCGTAAGGTTATTTTCTTTCCATCCAAGCCGGATATGACGATACTGTTGAGAATTATCAGAAGTTCGAATTTCGAATCGTTGATCATAATAGGGTACCACCTGGTTGTTGACATCTACTTTTGTAATGACAATCTCCGGCTTTATAGGATTGAGTTTAATACTGTCCGGATGAAAACGTAAAATTCCACCATCTCTAAAACTAAAGTATAACTCACCAGATTCCGATTTCAAAGAACTGATTCCAACCCGGTTACCGGGCAGACCATCTTCGACGTCAAAATTGAGAAATTCTTCCGTTTCCGGATCGAACTTCGATAAACCATTGATTGTTCCCACCCACAAGAAGCCACGGTCATCAGCTAATATACTCCATACCCAATTAGCGGGCAGTCCGTCCGTTATACCCCATTCTTTAACCTCACCGGAAATTAAATTAATGCAGATCAGTCCGCCTGATGCGGCAATCCACAACCGCTCTTTTTCATCTTCATAGAAATCAGTAGCATTGAAATCGAAATATGAATCAACGGTCTTATCCGGACGGAGCTTTACTGCCCCGCCATTAGCAGCTATCCAAATATTTCCCATCTTGTCTTCAAAAAGGTCCCAAATGCCGCTGTGAGGATGACCCGACGAATCAACTAAAGAGTGATGCTCAAAGTCATCAGTCTCCGGCCGGTACCTATAAAGGCCTTTGGCCCAAACTCCGACCCAAATGGTGCCTTTTCGATCTATCAAAATGGCTGGAACAGCTACTCCCTGGATACTGTTTGGGTTTTCCAGATCTTGAGTATAGTGAACCACTTCTTTGGTAGTTGGATGATATTTGGAAAGACCTTGCCAACCGGCACGCCAAATCCAGCCATTCGGATGCTGCACCGTCGTTCCCCCGGGCAAGTCACTAAGGAAGGGGACTTTCGAAAATCGGCCACTAATTGGTTCGAACATTGTATTTATAGCATCGCTTGAAATCATGATTTGTCCATCGTTCTGCTCCATTAAAGACCCCTCGTAGACCCTTCTATCAAAGATCCTTTGGTATTTTGTAAATGCTTTAAATTGTGGAGAAGTGTGATAGAAACCATTGTGCATGGTTCCAATCCAGAAATCGCCGGACTGGCCCCGGTAAAAGGTGGTGATATTTTG
>JBGTCB010000820.1:0-2403 GCA_041748995.1 Saprospiraceae bacterium
GAGAAATTGATGACTTTTCTCTAGGAGGCTGTTGAAATACTCAGGTTGATGCTGCAGTCGTTAATCGTCGATTTCTGGCGCGGCGAGACGAAGGAAGATTATTGTAGATTACCTGCGACAAAAATAATCGGATAAATATCAGCGCAATTTGGGTATTTCAACAGCCTCCTAGCCCCACCTTCTGAATACAGAACGCACACTTTTCCCACTTATCTTTTACAACGATTGGGTAAAGTGGCCTATCTTAGTCCCATCCCGGATTGATATAGATGAACCTTGACCGACAAACTGAAGTCCCGGAACATAATCCTTCTGTAGAAGCATTCCGGCCGGTACTTTTTTACGTGTTGTCATTTGTGATCGCCTGGACCGCATGGGCACCCCTCCGACTGCATAAGATGTCCATTTTGCAGCTGGTGGTTCCGTTTGTAATCGCCCTGTTTATAGGGCAAACAGTCGGAGCCTTCGCTCCTTTGCTCTCGCTTTTTGCAATACAGCGGATCTCGAAAGATCCTGAGCTGGTCAGCAAGGTCTTCAGTCAATTGCGACTGAAGGGAATACCAATCTACTGGTACCTGTTGCCAGCATTGGCTCCCATGATCATCACAATTTTCATAAATATATCGTACAGCACATTTTCGGGTATTGAGCTTACCGTATTGCGGCCTGAGCCATTGCAGGAACTCGGTTGGGGCCTATTAGCAGTAATTCCATTCCAATTCATTCTCGGAATGATTGGAAGTCCGCTCGGAGAGGAACCTGGCTGGCGTGGATATATCCTGGACAGATTCACCCGGCAGGGACGTGCCTGGCTGGGTCTGGTCTGGTGGCAAGCCTCTGGTGGATCTGGCATCTGCCGTTATTTCTTATCCTCGACGTCCAACCGAATGCCTATACATTTCTTGGCATGGTGGGGCACTCCCTGTTAATCGATAGCCTCTTCCTTCTTTCCCGGCACAATCTGCTGGTGGCGATGCTTTACCATCAGGGAGTCAATACATCGTTCATGTTTCTGGTTTCAAAAACCGAAACGCTCTGTGGTTCTGTTGTACTCGTGTTTGTTGCTATAGTCACCAGGGCAGTAGTACACCATATCTACAAGTTGTCCAAATCAAATGATGGGAGCACTTAAGCAAGAAAAACAATGGAGAACGATCAGAGAAAAGGGAGACGCAAATAATTTTTTAGGTGACAGATTTGTCAGATGGTAACAATTGCGCACCGCCTGCTTAATAAAACTGTACTGGTCAGCTCAGGACGATCCTTGAAGACGAATAAACATAATTACGCATTCTAGAAATACAAATGATTTTGCATGATTACATGGACAATTTATTCCAATCTAATCGTTAAATGAGCTTTAGAACCTGAATTGATATAATAAGATAAAATGAAGCAGCATAGTACGAATTACACGGATACTTTTATTGAAATCGCAGAAGACTGTCCGGCAATAAGTGGAGAAGTCCCACCTTTAAAAGGCGATATTAAAACAGTTGCCAATTTACAGTTTGACCTTATCAGTAAAAACCCTTACAAGCATACATCTGATGACGTGTTTTTCCAGGTATTTGCCGACAGAAACGATTTGACCCAAACTGAATACAAAGACGCCAGAGAAAAATTCTTTTCAAAAGGACAACCCTGTTTTAGGGCCTCTCCACTCACAAAAAGATATGGCTGGGGTGTTCATTGTGATAAAGATGGGAAGATAGCTCTGTATGGGTGCGAAACAAAAGCGTACCAAAAATTTTTGCAGGACAAGTCATTGAAACTTGTCAAAGCCATGAAATCAAGTAGATAGGTCTTGAAAATCAGGAAAAGCTGTGGAAATTCCCCATTGGATCGTGATTTTCTTCCATAGGAGGTTTCCACTATTTAAACCCAGATTATGCATTGGGTTTTCGTAATGAGAGGTAAAAATGCAATAAAGACGGGTGCTCCAAGCGCTTTTTGACTCGCAGACATGGTCACCATCATGGTGAGAATCAAAAAGGGCTTATGTGCCCGTATTTGCAGCAATTTTACCTCGTAATAGATAATCTAATGCATAATCCTGGTTAAAAGTCAACCATTCTCACTTTTGTCATTTTGACCCCTTGCCCGGCATGCCCCGGCAGACGGTGTCAGTCGGTTACAACTTCCAGTAGATCTCCGGAGTTGGAAATGATGAGTAATTACGAGCATATTTTTGTACTAGACAAGGCAGAAAACACAGGCAGAGCCATAGCTCTGGCGAGGCTTTGTAACGCCGTATAGCGCAACAAAGATGCCGGAGTTGGCATCAATTTTTGATGCTGTAATTCTACAATAAGCTCCTGCACCCCATCGGCAAGGTCCCAGTTTTATAGTTGGAAGCCCGTCCAAACAAAGTGCCACCTACTGCTGTGAGGTGACAGGACT
>JBGTCB010000821.1:0-7693 GCA_041748995.1 Saprospiraceae bacterium
AGAATGCCCTTCAATTGTATTTACCATTTGAGGTGAATGATTTTGAAGATGTCATATTTTTTCCAAAAGACGAAGAGAACCGGGTCACGATAGAATCCTATGATTTGGATGCCTTTCGTGATGGAGGTATTCATTGGAGAATTTTAGATTATGCACTGGATGATCCGGAAATATTCAAACTGTTAATTGATCCTACAGCAGCTGAACTCATTGTGGAGGGTGTAGCTCAGTTGGGGGTTCTTACGTTGCGGATTTCTGGAAGTCTTTCGCATGAAAAGGGGAATGATGTATTGACTATAAAGGATATGGAGGAAGGGCTTCAAAATATTCAGCAATGGATTACGAACTATGCCACGATACCGGTAAAAGAGTACAAAGCTGCATCGATTACCTCTCAACCGAATGAACCTGGATTGGCCCAAACCGCGTTTGCTGATGTCAGTAACCAGACTGGCATCGATTTTCAACATCGATCTTCTGACTGGCTCAGCCGGTTCATTCGCAGCTACGTTTTTTCTGAATCGGAGAATATCGCTAAACTGGCTATTCCTCCTGCATTTGGTGGCTCCGGAGTGGCTGCAGAAGATATCAACAATGACGGATTGACGGATATTTTGTTATTGAGTGGTCAGGGAAATAAATTATTTCTCAACGACAGCTCGGGCTCGTTTCGGGATATTTCCCATCAGGTACCCATTAATGTCTGGGATGATGTTAAAAAGTCATATGGTGAACCCAGACAACCTATTATCGTGGATTTTAATAATGATGGGTTTCAGGACATACTCATCATCTATGTCGATGAAATGCACCGGATGTTGAAGAATATTGATGGTACTCATTTTGAGGATGTTACGGAGACAGCGGACCTGGACGGACGAGGTGTAGTGGCCGGCCCTGCAACGGTACTGGACTATGATAACGATGGCTTGCCGGATCTTTTTATCGGATATTTCGGCAACTATCTGGACGGAGTTTTACCAACCCTGAGTCGCAATGATCAGAATGGGATGCCGAATCGGCTATACCGGAACCTGGGAAATTTTCAATTTGAAGAGGTAACCTTTACGATTGATTCACTGACAGATAGTGGCTGGACCCAGGCGGTAGGACATACTGATATCAATCAGGATGGCCGGCAGGATCTGATTGTTGGCAACGACTTTGGAGTTAACCGTTACTATCTGAATAGTGAAGACAAAGGATTCATCGAGATGAGTAAGATATGGAAAACGGATAAGCCGTCGTACACGATGAATATCGGCATCGGAGACCTCAATAGAGATCAATATCCGGACTTATATATCTCAAACATTGTGGTGATGCAAAAAGAAGAGAAATACGTAAGTCCCAATGAACAAACGACTATGAAATTTGATCCGGAAAAGATGGGGAGTATACGGACCGTCGAAGCTAATGACTTGTTTATCAGCAACGATGAGGGAGGATCATTTGTCGGCTATGACCTGTCGGATGCGGTAGGCCGGGGTTTTTCTTCGACGGGGTGGTCGTGGGATGCAGATTTTTTTGATTTTGATAATGATGGGGATCTGGACCTGTATTGTCTGAATGGAATGAATGATTTCAGGGTGTATTCTACAGAAAGTCCTGATTACTATGGTGTTGATGAAAAACAACAGGATGTAACTTTTGCAGAAAGTGACAGGGAGCGGAATGTCTTTTTTGTGAACGAAGGTGGATTGTTAACAAACAGGGCAAAAGAACTGGGGGCGGATCTTTTGAGTAATGCCAGGAGTGCAGCTTATCTGGATTATGATAATGACGGAGATCTGGATATCGTGATCAATAATTATCATGACGAGGCGGTTTTTTTGGAAAATAAAGCAGGAAATCAGCTAAACTGGATGAAGATCAAATTGATCGGAGAGCCATTGGAGGGTGTCAATCGTGATGCGATAGGTAGTAGCATTCTTCTCAATTCTAAATCCACCAGGGATCAATGGCGGGAGATTCATAGCACCACCGGGTATTTATCGGTCCATCCAAAAGAGCAATATTTTGGCATAGGAAAGGATAAAATGGCCGACATTGAGATCAGGTGGTCTAATGGAGTAGTAAAAAAATTACGAAACTTAGAGGCAAATCGTAAGCATATTATCAAATATCCCGATATCATTATAGATTAAATCTTCATTCAAGACCATCACAAACTCCAACGACGCAAAGAATACTTTTTGGATAGGAGTTAACCCGGGATAATGCATTAGACTTTCTAGTACCTGCCTGTACTGCAGCTTCGGCAGACAGTCAAGGCAGAATTGCTTCAAATACGGACACATCATCGATTTTTGATTCTCACCATGATGGTGACCATGTCTGCGAGTCAAAAAGCGCTTGGAGCACCCGTCTTTATTGCATTTTTACCTCTCACTACGAAAACCCAATGCATAAGCCCGGTTAAAGCAAATGTCCCGTAAGTTGGGTATTTCAACACCCTCAAAGTGGGCCATTTAGCTGCCGTCTTGAATGTTGCAAGCTGGTAAGAAGAACCCCTGATATATTGCATTTAGGTTTTTAACTTACCCTGATGTTATAATAATTGAGCTTTTGACCGGTATTAAGACAATCACTTTACTAGGTTGCTTCAGCTATATATAACTGAAACTTGGATATATCACCTAATTACTATGAGTAAGTAAAGATTTTTTCCCTAATATTGTTGATAAGAACCGAACCTGATGAAGAACCTAAACCGACTCTTTGTAAATCTCTACTTTTTGCTTTGCTTTTTTGGATTGCTCGGTTCTTTGACTGCACAGCAGGGTTTTACCAAATCTTTCATTGACGATCCGGTAAGTCCCGGTCAAATGGTAACCTTGCAATTTTCAATCACCAATTTCGATCGGGACAGTGTACTTACGAATATTTCATTTACCGATGATTTAGATGCGACATTGACCGGAATGGTGGCTATTGGCTTACCAATCATGGATATCTGCGGACCCGGTTCTCAACTTAGTGGTACTTCACTACTGACTTTGACCGGAGGAAGTGTTCCACCCGAAACAATAAAGACATTTTCGGTATCACTCCAAATTCCATCCAATGCTACACCCGGTGTTTATCCCAATACTACCAGTTCTTTGACAGGGCAAAGAGCCGGAAGTCCGGTTGTATTACAAGCTGCCACTGACGATCTGGTAATTAATGAAGCGCCCATCCTTACCAAAGACTTCTTGACTAACCCGGTATTACCCGGGTCGATGAATACAATCATCTTTATTATTGAGAATATAAGTACCACTTCAAATGCTACCAATATCGTTTTCTCTGATAACTTAAGTAGCTTCATTCCCGGGGCAATGGCGATGGGATTGCCTTTAATGGACGTCTGTGGCATGGGTTCCTCCATATCAGGAACGACGAATCTTGTCTTTTCAGGTGGCACTTTGGCTGCCGGAGCATCCTGTACATTTGATGTACCCATTATACTGCCCGATCCTTTAATAGCTGATACCTATACGAATAATACCAGCACTATTTCTGCCATGATTGGTCTGTCAACCGAGATTGGACCATCCGCATCAGCTGAACTTACCATACTTGGTGCACCAATTTTGAGTAAACGCTTTGTTCCGGCTCTGGCTACCCCGGGGGAAACGGTGATGCTTGAGTATACAATAATGCATTCAAACCTGGCTCCATCAGATGCAACCGATATCACTTTTACCGACGACCTTGACGCCGCTTTATCTGGTCTGACAGCGATAGGACTTCCTATGAATGACATTTGCGGCTCCGGTTCAGTAGTGACAGGTACAAGTCTGGTGACGTTTTCAGGAGGTACCTTGTCACCTGGTCAAAGCTGCACCTTTTCCATACCTGTACAGGTACCAGCAATGGCGAACCCACAGGTGTATACCAACATAACGAGCGATTTACTTGCATCCATTGAAAATCAACAAGTAAGCAGTGAACCTGCATCAGCAGAGTTGGTCGTAGCAGGTGTCAGATTGGAAAAAAGATTTATGGATGACGCTCCCATCCTTTTTCCGGGCGATCAGGTGACATTAGAGTTTGTGATTACAAATCTTTCTACAACCAGTTCAATTTCGAACCTGACTTTTACAGATGATTTAAATACCGTAATACCTGGCCTGGAAGCCACGGGACTTCCTTTAATGGATCCATGTGGGGTAGGATCTTTTTTGGTGGGAACGTCTGCTTTGACATTTTCGGGCGGTAATCTTGCTCCTAATGGTACATGTACATTTTCAGTTGTCTTAACTATTCCATCAGATGCAAATCCGGGTAATTACATAAATACCACCAGTCAATTATTTAGTGGCGGATCACCCGTAGGATTCCCTGCTGTCGATACCTTAACCCTTTATGTATCCCCTATAATTACGAAGCAATTTGTGCCAGGTTCTGCAGTACCCGGAGATACTATTGATTTAGAGTTTACCCTGGAACTTTCTGGTTTCTCTCCGGTGGACGCTACAGCCATTTCTTTTACGGATGATCTTGATGCCGTTTTCCCCGGCTTGGTAGCCATTGGCCTTCCCAGCATGGACATTTGTGGTATCGGATCTACATTGTCAGGTACTTCAACGATTACCTTTACAGGCGGTACGCTCACTCCTGGCAGTACCTGTGTATTTTCTGTGCCAGTACAAATTCCAGGAGCTACCCCGCTGGGTTTGTACACCAACACGACCAGCGATCTAAATTTTATTCTTGATGGAGACCCAGTTTCTAACTCTCCGGCTACAGGTGATTTAGTCGTTGTGGGTGCTCAATTCACAAAGCGATTTCTTGATTCCGGACCCATCCGGGCGGGTGATGAGGTTACCTTAGAATTTTCGATAACAAATTTATCTTCGACTACTGCACTTGCAGATTTATCTTTTTCGGATGATTTATCAAGCGTGATGCCTGGACTCACTGCCATCGGATTACCGCTTTCTGATATTTGCGGACCAGGCTCGGTAATTAGTGGAACCTCCCTGCTAAATTTTATGGGAGGATCTCTTGCTCCCAATACGAACTGTACATTTCAAATTACTTTGATCGTACCCGAAGGAGCTCTTCCCGGAGATTATACCAATACAACTTCTGATCTTTTCCTTAATGGTTTGGTTTTATCAATTCCGGCGAATGATGTTCTCACGATCACCCAAAATCTGGTTACTCAGCTGAATTGCAGGGACGTCAACCTGGGGGTTGGAGCCGACGGTTTTGTCTCATTTTCCCCTCAAGATCTTGTGTCCTCCCTGAACGCTTTTGATATGGTAAACGTGAAGATCGAATCCTTTGAGGGACAACTCATTCATTATGCGCCAAATGTTTCGGGTACCACTGCCATTACTTTCAATGCCTGTAATTTTGCAGGTAGAAACTTAAAAGTCACGATATCAAATGCATCTTCCAATTGTTGGAGCACCCTCTCTCTTAAGCAGAACATCGGGCCCATCTTTGAGCTGGGTCGCTCCTTCGATTTCTGGTGTTATAATGATACCTTGACCGACCTTGACCATTACCATGAAGGCTATGGTTTTCCTGCTGCCTATGTTCCCTGCTTTGGGGAAGTACCGGCGAGCTTTGTTGCGGACTGGATCACCGCTTACGACTGTGTACCTGGTCAGGATACTGCCAAGATCATTTACCGGGAATATGAGGCTTTTGATAAGCTGGGCAGGAGAGCATCCGTATTTGATACCTTGATTGTCTTGAGAATTCCTCAATTGCATGATGAGAGTTTCTTTTGCCCGGGCAACCTAACCTTGTATTGTGGCGACACCAGTGGTTTTCTGAGTCCTTCCGCAATCTTTAGCAATGGGGCGATGAGTGGATTCATCGAATTTGTTGAGTTAGTGAATACTGATGGGGAGTTGCAGTTTTTGCCGGCGGTTCTGGACCCTAAATGCGGTCTGCAGGTGCATGTCGATTATAAGAAATTTGGTAGTTCCAGCTGCCAGGTAGAATATAAGGTATCGGTCGAAGTCAAGCAGATTTGTCCCGGAAGTTTGAGTTCGCTGATTGTATCGGTGATTTCTCCCAATGACTTTGAGCCTCTGGATGCAGATAGTACCTACTGGCTCTGCGAGTTTTGGGTCACCGATCTGGATACCTTACCTCCCTTTTTTGCGCCTAAAATCTTTGATGAATTTGCATGCCTGACAGTTGATACTGGCTTCCTTGGTGGGGACCTTGATTTCCTGGATATCTTTCAACCGGTCGTTTACACGAATGAGCATGATTGTGCAGCTTATAGCTATCTACCTCCGCTTTGTGTATTTGATGATTGGAGTGGGGTCAAACTCGCGAAGGCGACCGTAGAGGGAGGAGGTACTTATATCCTGGAGAACGAGGGAGAAAAGTGCTTTCTGTTGAATTTTGGGGAGGATGGTGAAGTGGTTTCTCTGCAGGACCTTGCGTCACTATTCGGTGAGGAACTTGACGAGATTCTCAACGACTCGATTATTGATCTTTTAGACAGCCTTGGTATACTAAATGAAGGTTCTTGTTATCGATCCCATGAAAAGATCAAACTGATAAAATCAGACAGACCAATCCGGATTTTTTATGAGGTCTATGATAGTTGTCATTTGATTGGAAGAGACACCGCATACATCCATGTTAAGGATAGAACCCCACCCGTGGCCATTGCCGATAAAGGAGTGACCGTGTCCCTCTCCGATAAAAAAGTTTGGGTTGATGCCGCGGAGTTTGATGAGGGGAGCTGGGACAATTGCGGAGTAAATCTGATCCTTGCCCGTCGATCGGATTGGAGGGAGGCTTGTGTGGATTTATGTTACAATAAGCAAGGTGATCATTGTGATCCAGACTCGTTGGAGTCTGCGTTGTGCTGGCTTTGGACAGATGGTCATGATACGCTTTGGACCTTAGATCTGGAAAGCGATAAGCACTGCGACGAGGTTGAAGCCTATTACAAAAAGCAGCTGGATTGGCTTTGCGAGGATGAAACACCTTGTGGCCGGCTCATCTATAACAGTTGGCTGTATGATCTGATCAAGTATGCTACGGTTACCTGTAAGTCCAATGGCTATCTGGATGATCATGGATTTGATCAGCTATTTTACCGGGCAGTGGGCAATCCCCAACAAGGTGACATGATCCGGATTAAAAATGAGGACTTCTTAAACCTCATTGATACAGCATTGGGCGGCATTATCCGTGACAGTCTCCTTATGGGAACAGATATCATTTTACTTGATTCTGTCAACGGTTTCCTTGATTTCTATGGTGTCGATGTATTTAAGTGCCAGGAATTTAGTTCAGTGATATGCGGAGATCTGGAAGGTGGCCTCGAGGAACTTTTGATACAAGTTTTCTTTCAGGTATTTCTTGAGAATTGCTTCCCTTTCTTTGGTCCCGGGGGCCCGGATCTGGATTTGTTTATACCGGCCATTTTTCCTGAAGGCTTTAAACAGGATCTTTTCAGTGAATGGAAAGCAATCGGTGGAGGTTGGAGCGATGCGGTACCCTTCACCTGTGAAGATGCCTGCGGGCCGGTGACTGTTGAGATTCTGGTGATGGACTACTGGTGCAATTGGACCAAAGCCTGGACGGAAGTATGGGTAGAAGACAAAACCCCGGTTCAGGTTGTCAAAGATGTGGTAGATCAAGGGTTGATCACCTGCAAAGTGTACAAGGAGAACCAATACAGCTATCCGGGTGAAGAGCATCCGGTGAGTATCGAGTATAT
>JBGTCB010000822.1:0-2600 GCA_041748995.1 Saprospiraceae bacterium
TATAGTCGAAGAATGCATCAAAATCGCCATCGAAGGCAGAAAAATTCAAGCTCGCTGGTACTCCTGAGTTGTTAAGCTGATATCTGAATTCCTCAAAATCACGAGACGTGTGGCTGTAATAACCTCCAAACTTTATTTGATTGGAACTTCCTTGTACCCCTTTGGTTAAGAATGGCACGGTAATATCAATCTTCGCTTGATTTTGAACATCCTCGAGATTTCGGAAAAAATGATATGGGAATGCATACTCTGCATTATTAATAAAAAATTCCGTTTCACCATTTTCCTCCACTGATGTGTATGCAAAATATCGTAAATCAGGTTCTTTCTGAAATGAATTGGATCGTACTCCCATCCACTCCACCTCCGCACCCCGGAGTGCAGGAAAAACGTGCTTACCCCTGAACTGATAGTTAAGGACCTGCCGTTGGGTAAACTCAAGGGTATTGGTATTAAAATCTGCCAGGCTGTTGGAAACCTGGCCCAGGAATCCACCAATCTGTTGTCTTCCGACATATTCTGCATCATTGTTTAATATCACATTACCACTAATCAAATGATTCGGTGAAAATTTAAATGCAACATTTAAAAGTGCCCCTAATGTGGGGTTAAATGTACTTTTTGATTCTACCAATGACTGATAAGGAAATAATCTATCCGAATTATTATTGATGAATGTAGAAACTTCGCCATTATTGTAGTGATTGTAATTAGCATCATAGTTCACTCCGAAACTGAATCCCAATTCACCACCTAAAATATTATAGCGGTTACCTACCGCAAATTCGAATCCATAATTTAGTGGTGATTTACCCTGATCTGGAAGAAAACTGTTGCTCATTTGGCGGGATCCTTCATGAAAAACCCTCCTCAAATCTTGGTGCTCCTCTCTCCTGGCAGAAAGGTAGGAGCTGGATGACAAAAGAGCACGATCTTCTGCATTCGAAAAAACTTTCGGCTGATTGCGACTACCATCATCGAAACCGATCCAGTCATACTGACCTTTTTCCGGCAGGGCATTAAAATTGTTGATAAGAGAGGCCCGGGAATTATAAGAGGTATTTATTCCAAACGATAAATTAAACCGATCAGGAATAGCCTTGGTATTGACATTGACCAGACCACCCGAGAAATTTCCAGGTAGATCAGGTGTAAATGTCTTGATTGTGATGATATTATCAATCATTTGAGACGGTATCATATCCAGGCTGGTACTGTTCCGATAAGGATCCGTGCTTGGCAGAGATGTCGAATTAAGCTGTGCAATGGAGTATCGGTCACCTAAACCCCGCATCACAACAAAGCGACCCGATTCGATCACTGCTCCTGTCACCTGTCGCATCGCATCTGCTGCATTGGAACTCCCGGTCCTGCTAATTTGCTGGGATGATATGCCATCCTGAATGGCAAAAGCCTTCTTTTGCAGACTTATTAAAGAGGCATCTGTGTTGGATACCGCACTAGCCTTTACCACAACTTCGGAAAGGGTTTGTGACTCACCTTCCATCAGAACATCCAATGTACGTGCTAGTGAGGTAACTTCAAAGTCCTGAATAATCTGTCTGGCATAGGACACATAACTTATCACAATATCATAAGTTCCGGTTTCAAGCTCCAAAAGGTAACTACCATCAAAATCTGTGATGGTTCCGGAAACCTGCTCTCCCTGCCTTTCAGCCACTACGGTTGCTCCGATCAGGGATTCACCGCTGTTCTTATCAACGATCTTGCCACTCAATACAGTTTGCTGCGCATTTAAAGAGGTAGCAGCAATTAAAAGAAATATCATTATTCTTCCCATGGGAATCATATCAAAAAATTTACTGGTGCAAAGTAACGACAGAAGGCCCTCGATAAAGGGCCTTCTGTTTTAAGTTTTGGTTAACGAATGATTAAATAATCAATCTCAATTAGTAGACGATTAGCTGTTTAGCGGCAAAATGACCTTGATCCGTGGTAAATTTCACTACGTAAGATCCTTTATGTAGGGCCTCAATCTGCACATTGCTGTTTCCTACTCCCAACACAGGGATGGTCCTGATTAATCGGCCATCGATTGAATAAATATCTATCCTCACATTGCTCTCATAATCAAATTCAATGTTAAACTGATCACCAGAAGAGAGCGGGTTAGGGAAGATTTTAAAGTGATCTTTCAAAATACGGTCGAATTGATCTCTGACAGCAGTGGATCCGTCCGCCGTAAGGTGCGCATTCCGATCAAGTGCGGTCCATCCTTTTAACCACAGAGCTGAAAAATCACCACTAAAGGCTCCCTTATAGTCAACCTCCACAAAGAAATCATCTCCATCTGGCAATGACGCCAGGCTACTGGAATAAGCTGCTCCTGTAAATGATGGACGAGGATCTAATTGCTGATCCTGATCACGGCTGACCTGGGTCAATTCAGGATTATCAATCAGGTTTTCATTGCTTACCAGGTGATTGATCAGCTCGGTAGCATCGACATCTTCAGCCCCGCTGGTGATCCGGATAATCCCGGTCGAACCTCCGTCCATCGTCGTATTGTCTCCACAATTCCAAAATAAATTATTCAGGATTTGTAATTCTCCGGTACCCAACTTGCTGTACGCATCGTT
>JBGTCB010000823.1:0-7086 GCA_041748995.1 Saprospiraceae bacterium
GACCGTAGCGATCTCCTTTCAACCTTTTCACCGGGATTATGCATTAGACTTTCTATTACAAGGCAGAATTGCTGCAAATACGGGCACATCATCGATTTTTGATGCTCACCATGATGGTGACCATGTCTGTGCCCTCAAAAACCTCTGGAGCACCCGTCTTTATTGCACTTCTGCCTTACATGACAAAACCCTAATACATAATCCCGGTTTAACACTTCTACTAATATTATATAATGCCAATTAAATTGTTTTCAATTGGGTCTTTGACTGCTAAGGTATCCTGATCTTATTATCGGTGTGTATAGCTAATGTAAAATCTATCTTAAATCGTACTTCCACCTGCGATGGTGGGTTCTCCTGTATTTGATTAAGTGTCGAATACCATTTTAGATCAGATAAATATTCTACGATTTGACAGACAGAAGCGGTAATGGGTGATTTGTAAAATTAATCTTAAGTAACTGTTTTTGAGATGTTATCTGGAAGGTACCGAATAGCCATAAATATTATAAATGAATTAAAGCTGAATTCAAATTAAGAAAACCTTAATGTATGATCTTCGCCTCATCAGTTAGAATAAAAAAATCCTATCTAAATACTAACTCTTAATCTCTTAATTTATGGCTATGAGAAATCTATTACAAAAATCTTTTTTAACCAGACCCATAATTCTTCGGATGGTTATTCTGCTATACTGGGGATTTGTGGGGTCGTCTGACAGTTTTGCACAACTGCTTACCGGCAGGGTAATTGATCAAAACAGTGATCCATTAATTGGAGTTTCTGTTTTTTCAAAAGGAAGTACCGGAGGTACAGTAACTGATCTTGATGGTAATTTTGAACTCTCGTTACCCGCACAGTCACAGGTTGTCGTGTTTTCCTTTATTGGATACGAAACACAGGAAATTATACTTCATGATCAGACTACCATCAATGTTATAATGATTGAAGACATTGTGGGACTTGATGCAGTTACCGTTACTGCATTGGGTATTAAACGGGCTACCAAGGCATTGGGATATTCGGTACAAGATATTTCGGGAGATGATGTTTCTCAACAGACAGGCACCAATTTTGTCAGTGCCCTTTCAGGCAAAGCGGCCGGGGTGCAGGTGGTATCGAGTGGCGCTGGTCCAGGACAGTCTTCCAGTGTTCTCATAAGGGGAGCATCATCAATGAGCGGAGACAATCAACCGCTATTCGTCGTAGACGGAATTCCGATCAATAATATTACGGATACCAGAACAAATCAATTAGGTATCGCAAGCAATATGAATATTGATTATGGCAATGGTGGAGCCGAAATTAATCCTGATGATATCGAATCAATTTCTGTCCTGAAAGGAGCTAATGCCACAGCCCTTTACGGTTCGAGGGCTGCTAATGGTGCAATTATCATCACGACTAAATCGGGTGATGGAAAAAGGGGAATTGGGGTCACCTTCAGTTCCAGAACAACCTTCGAGTCAGTCCTGGTCTCACCGGAATATCAACGCGAATATGGTCAGGGTAAAAATGAGGAGTTTTCCTTTACGGATGGATATGGGAGCGGAACCTTTGATGGAGTCGATGAGAGCTGGGGCCCGCGACTGGACGGACGTCTAATTGCACAACATGATTCACCGACTTCAACCGGATTGCGGGGTGGTGATGTGCACGGACTAAGTTATATACTTGGTTCTAGCGGAGTTGATATCGATCGAAGAGGGACAATCACACCAACACCATGGATTGATCCCGGAGATCCGGTAGATCTGTTTACTGAAACCGGTCATACGCTAATCAATAATATTTCGATGTATGGTAGCAACGATAATGGTAGCTTCCGTTTGTCATATACGAATCTCGACAATAAGGGAGTGTTGCCAAATACCGATCTGCGAAGAAATACAATTGCACTTTCAAGTGAATACAAATTGTCGGATCGATTGAGGGTCAATGCAAAGGCAAATTACATCCGCACAGACAGTGACAACAGGCATGTAAATGGCTATGGTACTGAGTCAATTATGTATTTATTTATATGGTGGGGACAACAGATAGACCCACGGGGATTGAGGAATTACTGGCAGAACGGTCTGGAAGGCTTTCAGCAGTTTAACTATAACTATAATTATCATGACAATCCCTATTTCACGTTGTATGAAAATACCAATGGCATGGCTAAGGATCGATTGATTGGAAATGTTTCTGCAACCTACGATATCAGTGATGATTTAAATTTAATGGTCCGTGCCGGAAGAGATAATTTTTCCGAATATCGATTTATCAAACGGGCTTACAGTACCCAGCGATTTCCCAATGGGCAATACCGGGAAGACAAAATCAATTTTAATGAAACCAATATTGACTTTCTTCTAAATTACGAAAAACAAGTCCATGAGGAGTGGTTTGCTTCTGTCTCTTTTGGTGGTAACCGGATGATTCGAAAAAATCATTTTAACGGATTAAGTACCAACAAACTAATTATACCTGGTGTTTATTCATTTACCAACGCTGATGGACCACTGATTCAAAGTATAAACCGGCCTGAGCAACAAATTAATAGTCTTTATGGATTGGGGCAGATTGCCTTCAGGAACATGATCTATCTGGATGTGACTGCCAGAAATGACTGGTCAAGTACGTTGCCTGAAAATAATAATTCATATTTCTATCCCTCTGTTTCTTTAAGTGCGGTGCTAACGGATCTTTTTCAAGTTCCTGCTAGCAGTGCTTTGTCATTTGCCAAGCTGCGACTTGGATGGGCCCAGGTAGGTAGTGATACCGATCCTTTTAGATTGAATGATCCTTTCTTTTTTGGTAGTTCGCAGTGGGGCACTAATGGTACCATCTCTCCATCCAACACCTTACCGAATTTCGATTTGAAGCCAGAAATACAAACTTCATATGAAATTGGAACCGATGTTCGATTATTTAAAAACAGACTGGGAATAGATTTTACGTACTATAATTCTATTTCCAGAAACCAGATCCTTGCCATTGATTTACCCCATTCAACAGGGAAGACCTCCCGAATAATCAATGCTGGGAAAATTCAGAATCGCGGTGTGGAGCTAATGATAAATCTGATGCCGGTCAAGAACAAGAACTTTAACTGGAATACCACTTTTAACTTTGGTTTAAATCGAAACGAGGTCCTTGAGTTAATTGATGGGGTCGATCAATATGTTTATGGTGGAAATGGAATTACTTTAATTGCCCAGGAAGGTGGCTCACTAGGTGATATGTGGGGGACCACTGTACAAAAGGTCAAGGATCCAAATAGTGAATATTTTGGAGAAGTGATTTTTACCAAAGGACTAACCGGAGAAGACAATACTTTTGTCAAATTAGGTAATTACAATCCAGATTTTAGCTTGGGTATCAACAACTCTTTATCCTATAAGAATTTTAGTTTAAGCTTTCTGTTTGATTGGAGACAAGGAGGCGAATTATTATCCAGAACCAGGTTAATTGGTGCAACTGCGGGCAACCTGGTGGAGACATTGTGGGGTAGAGATGCTGAATTTGGTGGGCCACATCCTGGAATTTTCGATTCCGGTTTAACCTGGGTTGATGAGACTAATGGTCAAACCTATCATGATGGAGTGATCGGAGCAGGAGTGAGGGAGGTCAAAGATGCCAATGGAGAGCTTAGTGGTTATGTACCCAATGACGTCATCGTCCATGCCAATGCTTATCATAATAACCGGTACCGCAGGCAGAATGAATCGGAGGGAATGTATGATGCGACTTTTGTCAAATTGAGAGAAGCAAGACTTACCTACAAATTGCCACGAAACATCCTCGATAAAACTTTCCTGACCAGCCTGGATATATCCCTTATTGGAAATAATATCTGGTTATGGGCTAAAGAATTTAATCACGGTGATCCGGAGTTGTTATCTTTTGGAGGCGGTCGTTATGTGCCCGGTGTCGAGGATGCTACAGTACCTTCGACTAAGAGTTTTGGTTTTGCTCTCAATGTGGGTTTATAATTATTTTTAGAATATTAATAGAAATGAAAGAAATGAGAAATTCAATTATAAAATACATTTTCCCGGTTAGCCTGATGATCGCCCTTAGTGCCTGTACCAAATTTGAGGTGATTAATGATAATCCGGATGTAGCAACTTCAATTAATAATAACCCTGAATTGCTCCTGACCAATGCCCAGGTAAACTCACTGAGACGTGCGGTCGGTGATGCATGGAGCGAGGGTAATCTGATGGCACAATACGGCGCGCGTATTGTTTTTACCGAATTCGATCTCTTCAACTGGGGTAATCAAAGTGGCACCTGGGACTCACACTATCTGACTATTCGTGATCTCGAGGCTTTACGGAAGATCGGACTGAATACAGGTAATGGCAGTTATGAAGCGGTGGCATTAATAATGCAATCGTGGTTATTTCAGATAATTACCGATATGTGGGGTGATGTACCCTATAGTGAGGCAGTGAAAGCAAACGCTGAAGATCCAATCTTTCAACCAGGGTATGATGCCCAAAAGGATATCTACCAGGGATTGTTGAGCAATCTGGATCTTGCCAATCAACTGCTTAGTGAATCGGGTTTACCGAAAATCAAGGGAGATATATTGTTTGATGGTGACCTGGCAAAGTGGCGAAAACTTGCCAATTCGCTCCGCCTCCGGGTGGCATTACGCTTATCAAACGCCGAACCCTCAACCGCACAGTCTGTCATTAGTCAGATTGTATCGAATCTCTCCCAGAATCCTATCATGGAGAGCAATGAAGATAACGCCGCACTCCAATTTTTAAATGCCAATCCAAATGCGCACCCAATCACTGAAGAGTCGGTATACCGGGTCGGATCGTATAATGAGTACCGGATCAGTGAAACCCTGGTGAAGATCTTACGGGATTTTAATGATCCAAGGCTGGAATTTTGGGCTGATCCTTCAGCTGCTTCCATGGCAGATGGTACACCAGTGATTGAAGGCATGCAAAATGGCATCGTTGACGGCCCAGCCTACACGTACAAAGGGGGTGACGCTTTTTTATCTAAATTTAATATTGACTATTTCTTTTTTCAGTCCAATGCAAATCAGGGTCGTTTAATGATCTATAGTGAGGTGGAATTTATTTTAGCAGAAGCTGCACAAAGAGGTTGGATTTCAAGTTCAGGGTCTGAACACTATAACGCTGGTATCACTGCCAATTTTGATTATTGGTCATTGGATTTGCCCGCAGATTATTTGAGCCAGCCTTCTGTTGCGTATGATGATAGTCTCGAAAAAATCATGAGACAAAAATACCTGGCACTATTCTATACCGACTTTCAGGGCTTTATTGAATTTAGACGAACGGGTTTCCCAGTTGAAATTAAACCGGGACCCGATGCCCTTTTTTCGGATTATCCAAGCAGATTTAAGTATCAATCAAAGGAGATTGCCTTAAATAAGTCAAACTACGATGAGGCTTTATCGCGTCAGGGGCCAGATGAATTATTAACAAAAGTATGGTGGGAAAAGTAAATATTATCTCGTACATAGTTTTTTCATACTGTTTTGTCAATAGCAATTTTAGGGGGATCTCACTCGGGATCTCCTTAATTTTTGCGATAAGCTGTCAGCAGGAAAGAACAAAACCTTTTATGACTCTGCCGGAACATTGGTTGTGGGATACCTGTCCGGTGTTGGCGTTGCAAGTAAGTAATGCTCCCATCCCCGATGAACAATGGAATGAGACAACCTTGCCACATCAGATTTTATTGCCGGACCGGGCAATCTGGTATGCCGCTAAAATGATTCCGCCGGTAAGTCAGTATCTATATGTCAGTGCAGACGACGGCGCACAGATCTATTTTGATGGAAGGCATTATCCAGCAATTAATGGATATTATTATGATTTACCCGAAAGCGGAGATAGTGCCTGGTTGCTGATCCGGGTACTGAATAATGCAATGCAGGGAGGGCTAAAAAATGCAAAATGGGTGAGTCAGGACAGTATTGATCTCATTTGGTCAGAACAAGATAGTGTGGTGGAACAATTGGAGGAAATCTATTTGACAGATTTATATCATTCCAAAGTCTTTCTACCGAAGGATAATTTTCGGCTTCACGATCGCCTGTCGACCAAGTTCACGTGCTGGGGTGATAGTCAGGGTGGATGGGACAAATTTCAGGATTTAATCAATCAGATGCTGGATATTCCGCAATTGGAATATAGTATCGGCCTTGGTGATCTGGTAGCAGATGGTGCCGTAGCTGCTGAGTGGTTTTCTTTTCTAACCTGTCTGGCGCCTCTTATTGAAAAAAGAGTCAAAATCTTCCCGATTGTTGGTAATCATGACTACGATGGATATTACGATGATTTGATTCCCCGAAACTATTTAAGACACATCGCTAATCGTTTTGGATCTACATACACGAGTTGGTCGGCCGGCCCGGCATTTTTTTTGGTCCTCGATGCCAATAGTTCGTTTCCCCTGGGATTGGATAGTTTGCAATACCAATGGGCTACCCAAAAGATGCTCTCTCAAGAATGGCAGAAAGCAACCTGGCGATTTGTATTGATCCATCAACCACCCTATGCGCAGGGCTGGCCTGGTTATCAGGGAGATTCCTTTATTCGATCATTTATTGATTTCCATGCCGAACGGCATCGAATTGATTTTGTTTTATCGGGACATTGTCATGATTTTGAATATTTGCAAAAGCAATATGGAGACCAGAAGACTCATTTTGTAATAACCGGTGGAGGCGGAGGAGCTCTCGAACCGAAAGAGAATGATGAAGTAATTCGAATGGATACGGTAATCAAGGTGCATCATTATCTACTGTTTGATCTTGATGAAAAATTGGCTACGATTCAATTGATCGATGATAAAAATAATGTGGGTTGGAGCCGTCATGTAACTGCATCAAAACCGTAAATGATATATCGCAGTATTATGCATGAAATATTTACATAAATTTAATGGGATCTGACTTGGAGTTTCTCCGATTTATGTTTTAATTATCGGATCAAATAGTTGACCTTTGCGATTTATCCATCTTCTGATTGCCATATGTATTGCCCATTTAAATTGGGGCCAGGAACCAATAGATTGCGATGGTCGCATATTTAGAGTTCTTGA
>JBGTCB010000824.1:0-6706 GCA_041748995.1 Saprospiraceae bacterium
GGCTTCTGACCTTCCGTCGTTTTGCGTAGATCTGACACAAATTCCGAATTGACCATATCTGCAGCATTGCCCATGTGGGTTCTCAGATAACTGGTCACTGCCGCGATCCATTCATCAGTCTCCTGTGCCATTGGGGCCATAAAATTTCCGGTATAATTTTTACCCTCAATAGACCCCACCATACCATGGAGGATTACCCTGACCAAATAATCGGGATGATCAACCACCTGGGATGAATTAGCTAGTGGAGGCGCCATCAACCCATCGCCAACCGGAATACCATTTCCGTCCGGTCCATGGCAGGTAGAGCATAATTCCTGATAGATTGTCATACCCTTCCTTATGATTTCCTGCTCGGCAACGGTAAACTTACCAGAGGCTGAAGGTCCGGTGCGCTCCTCAGGATTCAGTAACTGCCCGGAAATCAACTGGACCCCTCTTTGAGGATATGTATTGGCAGCTAATTTGATGGCAGATGCAGCACCATGTACCTCCAAAATATTTGCGGTAAGGATTGCCTGCATGACTACCTCGTAATCAGGGTCAGTCATTAGTTGGAGATAGTCCCGACCTAAACTTTTATCTCCCGATTTATATAGAGTTTCACTGGCCCTGATAGCCATCTTTCGAATTCCCGAATGACTATCCTTGAAAAGATTACGAATAATCTCCGTATTTAAACAATTCAGCCCTTCAAGGGTCCAGATCGCATGATACCTTGTAAATTCATTCTCACCACTTTGGGCCAAAAGCAAAAGTTTGTCTTTTACACTGCTATCCTGCCGCAAAACAAGTTCTTGTTGCGCCATATCTCTCCACCATCCATTGGGATGTCTAAGATCGTCGACCAGTTGATCCGGAGTCTTTGCTGTCATCCGGGGCCGGGTGGTATCCCTCTCGATTCCATCATATGTAATGCGCCAGATCCGACCCAAACTGATCACTTTATCCAGCTGATATTGCTCAATTTTCGCGCGAAGATAACTGCCCTTTTGTACCCATTGACCTTCCTGAATGATACCATGATACATATCAGCAACATACATGGTACCATCCGGCGCAGTAGCCATATCAACCGGTCGGAAAAGGGGATCAG
This sequence comes from Saprospiraceae bacterium, assembly GCA_041748995.1. Lineage (GTDB taxonomy): Bacteria > Bacteroidota > Bacteroidia > Chitinophagales > Saprospiraceae > JABDMH01. The sequence goes on from JBGTCB010000824.1 coordinate 1,097, forward strand.
TTGATTTCAGAAATTCCGATTTATACGGTTGGTAATAATTGTGCAACTGAGTAACACCTTCAGTCACGATGGGATTAATTTGCCGGACAATACGGGCTACCGGCTCTCCGTAAAAGTACTGCCCAACCATAGCCGCCGGGAGCCTATGGCCACGATAAACATCATTGCCTGCCGACCCGGTTACCTCATTTAATGAACCATCCGGCTGCCTCACGGCCAGCATCCCTGGTTGAAAATCTTCCAGATGAATCGGGGCTCCCCATGGCACCTTAAACCCTTCTGCCAGTTCGTCTTCAACATTGAAATTGCCATAGTGGATTGGAAATTGAAAATAGGATGGTAAACCGGAGGCTCCTCCCTGAAACCATATCTTGCCCTCATTATCCTGGGTGACACCCCATTGTGCCCGGTTATACCCGGTGTTTTCACGTAAAATTCCGTGCGGAGTCCATCGGATGCGAAAAGCATTATAAGTGCTGTACAACCAGTTATCCATTCCGTAATATAGAAATGACTGTTGGTGCTCCACATTGCCCGACCGGCCAAAATCACCGGTAAAAAATTCTTTTAAATCGGCTTTCCCATCGCCATCCGTATCCGTGTATTTATATACATTGTCCTGATTGGACTCCATCGACAATACACTATTTTCGCCCCAGGGCAATACAAACCGGGGAAAAACCAGACTATCAACAAATATGCCTCCTGTCTCATATACCCCATCGTTATCCTGGTCTTCCCATCGGGAGATTACACTCATGGGAGAAAGTTCGTCATCTGCATCTGCCGTCAGCATGTAAGTGCGAAGCTCCAACACCAGCAACCGGCCCTTAGCGTCAAAAGTAATGGCACCAGGTTGTTCGATTTGAGGTTCTGTCAACACCGCTTCTATCCTGTATCCGGGAGGAAATTGAAATGTACTCAATTGTTCTTGATGGGTCAATGGTTTTACCGGTGGTTTGGGCTCCAGGTCAATACCTTTCCATATGGGTGATTCCGGGTCAGCATCTTCAGGCAACGTTACTATTGGAAATTCCGGGAGTGGTTGTTTTGCGGTGCATTGCAGTAATAAAGCAGCCCCGGCAACGATTAGTGCTAAGTGTTTCACGATCAATTTCAGTAGAGTGTTAAACAATGACTTCGTCACTACGACTTAAAGGCAGAGAACTCAAGGACGAAGACTAGCAGATACGACACAATTTATGTATTAATTTTCATCACGGCAATCCTGGCGCATCTACCGACGAATGCGCAAAAATACCCTATTTCCCGATATATTAATATTCAAGCTCGATTTTAACGGGAAGATGGTCGGATGGATAGTATCTGCCGATTCGTTTATTAATGATTTCATGATACAACACTTTCATGGTTTTACTGACGAATATATAGTCGATCCTTTTTAAATCTTTGTCATTTCCATCGAACAAATAGTTCGTAAATAATTCATCGTTTTTTTCTTCGGCAACCGACAATGCATCTGCCAGATAAACCTTATGGTCGTCACTTGTCATGACGGCAATTGGTTGAGAATCTGGAGTGGCATTAAAATCGCCGGTCACGATGACACCCAAACCTTGTGCCATCTGATCAATTTTGCTTCTCAACAGTTTGGCACTTTCATACCGGGCTATCTCGCCTCCAAGATGGGTATTGAAAAAATAAAATTCTTTGCCTTCGAGTTTATCTTTAAATCGTGCCCAAACAACAATCCTGGGATATTTTACATCCCATCCCTTACTACCTGCGACTTCAGGGGTTTCTGAGAACCAAAATATTCCCTTTTCCATTACAGTAAACTTATCTTTTCTATAAAATACAGGAACAAATTCTCCTTTTCTTTTACCATTGTCCCGACTCCAGCCAAACCAGGAATATCCCTTCAGCAGCTTCCTTAAATCCCGGATCTGATCGATCCATGCCTCCTGCACTCCTACTATGTCAATATCATTGGATGTAATGACTCCGGCCACTTTTTCCTTTCGGTAAGGCCAGGCATTGATGCTATCTTTCGGAGTATTATATCTCACATTAAAACTCATGACATTGAATTTCAATTTCTGATTTTCCGATTGTGAGAATGCAGGTGATAACGTTCCCGTCAATACTCCCAAAATTACAATCAGTTTTAATCTGCAGATAAGCATTCAAGGTTCATTTTAAACAAATCCGAATTAATGGTATTATTTCCTGGAATCTTTTTGATAGTTCAAATCAATTTTCAGTATCATAACCGATATTTATTGCTACTCCCTTCTCTATAATTTCAAGTTGCAATTGGGAGGATCCCGGCTGAGAATTTCCTGCAACAGTAATCTCTATCTCCGGTTTTTCATCTTTATATGGTGCCACTAATGTTACTATGCGAATTCCATCTTTTTCTGAATCTTTTTTGACCTGATATCGAAAAGCAGGGCGGGTTTCTTTTTTGGTGTAAAGAAATGACACCTGTCCTTCCTCTTCTTCCAGGGACAATCCAGCTTTTTTCTGAGCTTGAATAAATACATTCCAGCCTTCTTTAAAATCAGAATTAACAGAAAGTTTTTCGTTATTAAAAAAGGCTTCACCCGGTGCTAGTTGAAAATGCAGGCCCACATCGCCAATGGCGGCACCAAAGGCCTCATCTACAATAACAAAATATCTTTTATTCACAAAAAACACCGACCGCCGATGGGTGAGCTCCGGGTAGCTGGCATTTTCAACCACCAAAATATCCAGATTTCTACCGGGTTTCCATTTCAACAAACTGGCAGCATATTTTGTATTCTCACCATTGAGAGTTAAGGTTTGATGTACGCTCGACTGTCTGAACCAGGCCCGGTTTTCAGGATCACCGCTATAGATATAGCTACCGGCATCCGGCATTAAATTACGACCTCCGGCATAGAGTTCAAAAGTTCCATTGTCCGGCTGACAATGCCCTCCACCATCAGGACCGCATTTAAGGACCAAACAGATAGCATCCCGATCCCAATCACTCCGCATCGAATATAAACCACTTTCCTTTAGTGCATAAGCTGTCGTCTCCGGTTTTACTCCCTGCTCACCCTCGGTTGCTAAGTATAAAAAATCATTACGGTTAAAAAATTTTGCCCATGTCAGATATTTCTCTCTATGCTGTCCGGGGGTACCTGCCCAGGCATCTCCGAACTGGACGTTCGTACCATCGGGCAAACCAAGTTTCATGGGCACCTCGCACATGCTCTCAATGGTGCGTAGATAAGAATCGGGGAACGCATCTTCCATATCATTCATTACAGCCAACTCGTAGGTTCTGAAAAACCAATTGATACAGCCCAAATGGTAACCCATGGCCAGTTCTCTCTGATGTCCATCCGGGTAAACCTGTAGATTAATTTCATTATTCAGGCGCCTGAAAGCTTCGGTTCTCCATTTTTCTGACTGCTGAAATTCCGGAAATGTGATCCCGATAAATGCCAGCCCTTCCGCCTCCATCAACCCCCAATTACTTCCTGTCCGGTATTGAGTCATTAAATATTCCGAATGATCATAACAACTGTTCAGGAAAGCAATCAAAACATCGGGGGTGAACGAGGGAGCATCTAAAAATCGCTGAAAAAGTCCGGTCAAACGATATCCTCGTATACCCGCCTCGATAGAACGCCATGCATATTTGTGATCCTCATCGTTGGGATTCTTTGAAATCCAATCCACTATTTGTTTACACCAGGCGTCCGCGTATTTTTCATCACCAGTATGCCAGTATGCCCTTGCCATGGCATCCCAGAAAGACATGCGGTTTAATTGCCAGACCCATTCTTTGTCGGAAACCGGATTGGTACTCCAATCAATATCATCACCACAAAAATGAGGTGGATATGCCGGTTGACCCACAAAGATATGTTTCAAGGCATCCTCAGCCGTCTGAATGTCCTTATCGCTGGCACTTATGTGCCTGGATCCGGTCTTTAGTTTTCTGTCAACCGGATGATTCACCGACGTTCGTGAGCGATAATAAGCAAGCAGTTCTTCCGCCGCTTTCCGGGGATTGTCCAGTGATTGCCTAACCTGTTCCAAGCCTTCGTCATTCAAATCCAGGCGGGAAAGAAGGACTTCTATCCCCTGGTCATCTATGTGGAATTGGCCGGGCTGCGGATCCGTCATCGACTTCATACAAAAAGGCAGCATGGCAAAAAAAATAAGCGGAAAAATTAAACTAGGTGATCGTTCATACATTTTATTACTCTTTAATTCTGTGTCATTATTTGACTTCACTGAGCACAAATTCATGATCTCCCTTCATGGTCAAATTATGCATTTCAAATACTATTCTCGTAATTCCTTGCGGCCAAAATCTCTTAAGCCCGGCATCAGTGATTTCATAGAATTCAATTTTTGGCGTGACTAACTTTGTATTAAACGCTAAATCTAAATTGAAGCCATCGCCTTTCAATTGCAGTCTTCCCGGCGAAACCTCCGATACCTTGCAGTAGGTAATAAAATTAATTGTTGTCGGGTCATCCCCAATTTCAGATAACTCATAGAGGTCCTGAATCTTTAAGTCACTACCTCTGTCAAGCACATACCTGCGTTCCCATTTTTTTACATCCGCTTCTTCCGGATAGGCTCCAGCAATATCTGTTGAAAAAACGGCCCTTTCTGAATCGGCAAAGAAGGTGCTGTTTTTAGCTCTGAAGGCAGCTCCGGGGGATTGGTCAAATCCATTTATTTTTGGAGTATTATGATATTGGGACTGCATGGTCCAGATTTGATAACGTTCACTACTAAATGTTTTAGCAATGTAGGTTTCACGACCCAAATCAATGATAGCTGGCTTTCCGTTGTAATATACTACACAGGATCCAACATCATTATGATTGTGATTTTCGCCATTGTGACCTCCTTTAGCAGCAAAAAAGAATCCGTTGGAAGTACCCTCCTGATCCCGGGCACCGGCGACATCGGTATCAGGTAACCAGAAATCGCTGATGAGTGCATTTCGGGCAGGTGATTCTATGATGTCTTGAAGATGCAGCAACTGCATTATTTGCTCGTCAATTTTCCCTTTTAAGATCGTTTCACCCCAACCTTGCTTTTTGGCCAAAAATGCACCAAAATCCTGCATCACAGGATCCTTTATATCTTTGCCATAGCTGTAAATAATTTGAGGACGACTGCCAGTAATAGCGTCGGCATCAGCAAAATTTATGAAATAAGGGTAGTCTATATATACTTTATAAATATAGCTGCCAATATTTTTAATTAGCGGATGATCAAATAAATCGAATTTGCCATTGGTCGCTCTTTTTAGTAAATCAAGATTTTCATATAAGGCAGCACCTGCATGTCCCCAATATGATGGTCCTTCATCACAACCGCCGTCAACAGGGTATTGATTAATAAAAACATCGACACCCCTAAGCACTTTCCGTACACCTTTGATTTTTTGTTCCTGGTCATCCTCAAGAATTAAAATAGCCATCAGAAGATTGTGGTTTACCCAGGGTACCCAGTTATTAACCTGACGCTTAATTTCTAATCCCATCCACCAAAAATCTTCCCGTTCGTAAAAAGGTTTTACTGCTTTTTTCATGATCTCATCCTTGAGTCTCTTCGAGATCAGGGGATGAACCTTATCGAATTCGTCTT
>JBGTCB010000825.1:0-4321 GCA_041748995.1 Saprospiraceae bacterium
TTCCCTTCTGGTGGGTTCAACCCGGGTAATTCCGGAATCCAACCGGACGAACTGGTTGAGAGAAATTTCCGCAATTAGCTCTATTACAAATGATCAGGCTAAAAAGATCATTAACCGATGGTCGGACCCCAGGATTGTTCATGAAAATCAATCTTTTACACCAGGTGACCAAATTAAGATTTCGAAAATTATTAATGACTCGACATATTTTGTGAAGGATTTTATAATTGCAAATCAAAAAATAAATGATGTCTTACTTGAAAATTAGCATGGCTTTATTTCAGGTATACTTTTTCTCTGGTTTCATCGGCACACATGATATTCATGCACAGACAAAGCAAGTTGAGGTAGACTTTCAAATTCTTGAGAATAATTACCGGATTTTCTACGGAGATTCGATAGAAGACATCCAGGAAAAAGGCAAAACACTGATTGCCGCAAGACTTCAGCAAAGATTTCCCTTTGTGAAATTCGGCCTGCAACCCGCTATAAGTAAATTGGTATTCGTTGTCGACCGGCAGCAGACAGGTCTTGTCAATCCACTGATCCATCAGGTAGACCTGAGCATGCAATTGATCACGGCAGGTAACCCAGCTACAAATAAAATAGCCTTTGAATTCAGGAGTGCAGACCGGTTTGACGAACCCCTGCCCAATACCAACGATGCCTTCCTTCAGGAACTGGATATTGTGATTGATTTTTGGCTGGAAAAAGAGCAGGATGGTATTGTCCGGGAAGTATTGAGTTTTATCAGCCTGGCAGACAAAGCCCTCCCCGATACTCAGAACCGGTGCTGGATTATGCCATTTGGTGAGGATAGTTTATTGATCGGTTCAGAAAGTGAGTTTATCGTTAAATCCAAATTAATTACTCCGGACATCATCCGGGATATTAAATATGAGACCATTGCCGCTGGTAAAGTGCAGCCGACATCGACGATTTATCCAGTGGAATATCGGGGCAAAATACTCGCCAGTTTGAAGACATCGGCATTTTCAGATATTGACAAAATGACCCATTCAGGATTAAAAGTAGAGGGAATTTATTTAACAAAATTTATTAGGGCTATATTATCAGAACCCATCTCACCGGACCATTTTATTTTTGTCGAAAATTAGAACTATGCGAACCATTCGAATTATTTTAATTTCCTCACTCCTTCAGATATACATCTTGACGAGTTTGTGGTCTCAGGGTTCATGGTCTAAATCTAATGTGCAGGAGATGACCAGCAATGCCCGAATTATGGCTTTTAACGGTCAGTGGGATGAAGCAATTGAAAATATGGATCGGTATATATCCGCGATTGGAAGTGATCAGGGACTTGCATCCTACCGTGCCTATTTTCTTTTTACAAAAGGCTTTATTCTCCAAAGTATGCCCCTCGGCAATGTAGAGGAAAACCTAAGAAATGCCCAGGTATCTTATATGGAGGCCCTTCGATCCCAGCCCGGTGATTTAAATATCCTCAATAATCTGGTTCTGGTCAGTAAATCACTCAGGGATTGGCCAACGGCGATAAAATATTCAAAAACCGCATTCGCAGCAGATACCTTAGGTACTGGTGAATGGCTGACTGTACTCGGCGACATGCATAAGGCTCATGGTGACCTGAATTTAGCCTGGACAGCCTATTCAGACGCATTAAATCGAAATCCTCAAAACCGGGTAGCCGCCCAGAAACTGCTCGGCTTGTACGATGAAAAAGGATATTGGAATCCTGATCGCCTTTTTGCCAAATGCGTGGAATTGAATGAATTGGGAATGGCTGAAATGGCGGTACAGGGATTGACGGATATTATCATAAGTGAATGTCAGCAAAATGCAGCCGTCGCGGAGCGAGTTATTTTTTCATGGGCGGGAATATTGATCGTGAATAATTGGGTGGGCAACAGACTGGAAAGGCAAATGGACAGGATGTTATGCGATGATGAGTCATTTCGGATTTTAAAAGAAGTAATATCAAGTGGCTGGCAGGAAGCAACCGAACCTTCGGGGTGGTGGAGTGAAAGTGATCGGCGGAAATTTTATTTCTATGCATTACAAAAGAGCTGGGCAGATCATCTGTTATCCGGAGGAGCTAAGAAACACGCTATGGATCTTAATATTGCCAGCCACAACGGAATTAAATATATTCAGGATTTTAGCAAAGATATTTATGGCAGGAAAGGTGTCCTGGAAATGGAATTACTGATTCAATTAGCTCAGTTATATGGTGACGATGACCTTGAACCGTCGGGAGAAAATTTTCGTCAGCTTGAATCTGAATTATTTCAGGGGAAAGGAGATGCATATCGATCCAATGACCTGGAAAGTATTCAGAAGTTTCACACCATTCTTGCAATGATTTACGTACACCGGAAAAAATGGGAAGGGGGTTTTGCCCAAAATGCCCGATTTCAACTGGAACATGCCATTTCTACCTCCCAGACCAGGGTCAGGAGAGATCCTGCTTTATATACACCCCTACCTCATTTATACCGGTATTTGGGAGTTACATATGAAGCTCTGGATCAGCGTGATAAAGCCGCAGAAGCCTATTTAAATGCCACTCTCGATTATCTGGAAACGGACAACCTTCAACTGAGCCGTGAGATGATCGCGAAAGCAGGAGAAAATATAGAAGGGTCTTCCAGCAGAGTCATTTTAAGAAAGCGAGGGGAAGTGCAGTTGTTGCTGAACGCCAGGCAAACGATCGGAAATCTGAATGCCGGTGCTTTTAATAAAAATGACGGCAGTTACTTTCGTAAAAGTAGAGAATTCCAATGGCTTAGTGATCCAGGGACGATAAAGTCAATCGAAGCTGCAGTGATGGTTCGACAGAAATTTAAAATGCTGGCTGACCTGTCAACAAGAGCAAAACAAGTAGGTGCAAAAGAGGAAAACCTCAGGCTCCAGACGGAAGCCAGAAGCCAATTGAGGGAATTAACTGTGCTCTCATCTCAGCAAGACGTGATCCGGATCAGGCAAATTGGTGTCTATGATCGATTGTTGGACTACCGGAGCATACCATCGCGAGAATTGCGGACGAATAAAGATCTCAAAAGCGACAATGAGGTCATTTTGCCAAATAGAAAGGGGAATGAAACCCGGGTCATCAAAACAAATAAGTCCGGAGGATAGAAATGAAAATCAGATGTTAGTCCCAGCTCCTTTTGTATCTATTTATTTGCAATCTTCGGAGTGCTATGAAAATTTAAGATCGGAATATCGACCACCACCGAGGCATTCCAACTAGCCACTTTATTCAAAAGGACGTCATTCGTTTCCGGGAGGAAGCGCAAATGCTTGCGGTTACATCATTCTAAGTTTCGGCCACAAGACAATACCTGATGGCCAGAGACTCAGCAATCACTGCCCTTCATCCCAGTAGCTGGGTTACCGGCATCCCGTCTACCGACCCGACTGAAGACTACGGGACAAGATTTGCTCTACCTTCCACCCAAACACCAATTTCTATTACTTTTACGACGAATAATATTGTTGCAGATGTCATTAAAGCCAGGGTTCTATTTCATGATTTTAGGGTTTTTCGTGTTTTTTAAGAGTTGTTCTCAAAGCTCCATTACCCACACTCAGATCTGCATACTCGGTGGCAGCGAAGCGGCTTTTACTGCTGCAATTCAGGCAGCCCGGATGGGAAAGCAAGTGGTTCTGATCGAACCGACCGGGCATCCGGGAGGCATGATGGTCGAAGGCATTGTGAAGGATATACGTTTTGGAAGTTCTGTCGTGATTGGTGGCATCACCCGGGAACTTTACACCGAGATCGAGGCACATTATGGCCGGGAACCAAAGTTTGAGGAATATGGCTGGTTCTCTCCTTACGAACCCTCGGTCGCTGAAAAGGTTATCGAAGATTTTTTAGCCAGGGAAAAGAATATTTCCGTCATCCGGCATACAAGGATCCGGGAAAACAAGGGTGTCGACAAGGAAGGAACTCAAATCAAAAGGATTTATTTGGAAAATGGTCAGGTTATCTCAGCCGCGATATTTGTCGATGCATCGGTAGAGGGACACTTATTACATTTTGCCGGGGTGACTACGGAGACCATCAGGGAGGGAATTGAAAAATATGGTGAAAGTAAAAATGGTATCCAGGTAGAAAATAATTACCGCCAGTTTTCGGTAGCAGTGGATCCCTATACAATACCCGGAGATCCCTCAAGTGGTCTGATTCCTACGATTCAGGAAGGCGGGTTAGGTACGTATGGGGCTGCGGATAAGTATATAATGGGGTTTTGTTATCGGCTTTGTCTGACCAGGGATCCGGAAAATCGAATTTTTATAACCAAACCGGAAAATTATAATCCCCAGACTT
>JBGTCB010000826.1:0-7411 GCA_041748995.1 Saprospiraceae bacterium
TTCTATCTATCCAAATTTTCTCAGATTGCATTTTGTAGACTATTAGATGAGATTTTATACCCCTTGTTCTATGACCTGGTTTCACATGGTCAATTGATTTTCCAATTTCAGGGTTTTTACAGATCACATCAAATTCCTTAACTAAAATTCGGTAGTACTTATCAGCTTGGGAACTCGACCAGTTTTCAACGGTGTATTTCCAAATGTCTTCTAAATCTTGTCTTGCCAGATTACTGATCTCATAAGTCAGGTTCATTTGTCGTATTTCTTATGCAGGTCAGCAAGATGTTTTACCGGATCAAAGTTCTTAACGTATCCACTATTTTCTCCAGCTTCAATTGCTTCTCGAAGCAGCTTTATCTTCTGTTCCTGTTCGTCGACCAGGCGCAATCCAGCTCTAATCACTTCACTTACCGAAGCATATCTTCCGCTTTCAATACTACTGTGAATTATCTTCTCAAAGTGTTCTCCGAGCGTGATTGATGTGTTCTTTGATTTTGACATGATTTCTAGGTTTTGGACAAATATACCAATATTTGGTATCCAAGTCAAGTTTATTCATCCCACATAACGTTTTGCAGATTTGCGATGGGCGGGATTTTTTACCACTAATGTTTAGGCGAAGCACAAAGCTTTCGGAAACTGAACTGTCTGCAGAGCACGAAACCCCGCCTATTGCAAATGTGCTGTTAGTGGTATGTGCTTTCCTCCTCATGTCAGTCAGATTAAACGTCTATTAACTAATTTGTATAATATTATTGTTCCTATATTTTATTTTTCCTTTTAATAGCATAGCGTATTTGGATTATTGCTCCTATTAATGCTCCAACAGTCAGAAATGGCACTGCATGAACAAAACCGTCTGGTAAAAAGGGCAAATATTCCTGTAAAAAAGTCTTTGAGTAAGAAGATGTCGGGTCAGCTTGAAGTCTGAGTTCCTTCTCCCCAGGTAGTGAAAATACAACCACCAGTAAACATCAGTGAAATAATCTGTCCAAAGGAGCAAGCCATGAAAGCCCAAGCAAAAAAGTCTTTTTTGTGAAATTTGGCAAACCTTCCTGTAAATAAGGCAACGCAACCCGCCACCGTAATTCCAACGACAATGGCATGTAAAATTAAAATTCCGTTTGCCATCAATATATCCTGTTTCATTTCAAGGTCAGATAACACCAGTTAGTCGTATAATTAATCTCTCCTTTGTCGTCATTTGGCAATGTTCTTTCTATTAACGATTAACCAAATCAAGTAAAAGGTTGAAGCACCTATCACAGTCCATATTAGGTCATGCCAGTCAAAGTGTCCACGGGTTGAAAATGTTTGCATAAACTCCCAAAGTGATAATCCAACTAGCGAAATAAGAACACTTGAGATTTGAGCTTTACCGTTTAACCAAACTGACGTGGATGGGTTTTTAGATGTCGAATTTATATGAGTAATCATAACCACAAAAAACGAACACAATCCCAAGCCAGCGAAATAGTTTGGTGCAATACCTAAGAGGTATTTTATTAAATCGCATTGTCCGTGATAGTTTGGTCGCAAATTGTCTTGAACAAGCGTAAAGGCAATTGTCCCAAAGGCAAACAGACTGAACCAGAAGTATGCTTGTCGTTTTGTCATATTGATTTATGTTCTTCTATTTTTTGTTGTCTGTTTGTAGTCAGGCACTGTCGTCGTCGGGTAACTCAGGCGGGTTACCCCGCCCTTGTCCCCTAAGAACCGTACTTGAACCTTTCGACTCATACGGCTCAAGCTCCTGAAAGGCAGTAGTGTAACCACCCAACAATAATACTCAAAAGAAGGATAATTCGGTTTTGCCTTTTCTTTTAGCCAGATATTCAAACCATTTTGGATCAAAGGGTTGGGCTTCACCTTGGATAAGTCTGTGCCTCCGGATATTGACATAACCGAAGGTTCGCAAATGAATATGTAAACCATTAGCGAACTTACCAAAGAACACCCAACGTCTGTTTCCAATGGTTTTGAAATAGAGCGATACAATTTTCCGGTATCCCAGATTGTTGTGGTTTCTTCTGGCCCAATTCCAGAGATTGCGGAACAGGATTCTGTCCAACAGGTAGAAAGCCTTTTTGGAGCATGCATGCCTGTGGTAGTTTGCCCATCCTGTAATAACCGGATTGAGATGAAAGATAAGTCTTGCCGCATTGCTACCCCTGTGCCTGACGATTATTTTCTTAAGCTTCTCTTTGACGGATAGTATACTTTCTTTGGTAGGCCTAATGAGCAGCTTACCTTTGGCATACATGCGGATATTCTGGCCAAGAAAGTCAAACCCGTCAGCGATGTGCGTGATATGGGTTTTCTCTTTCGAGAGTTGTAACCCTCTGAACTGAAGAAACTGTTCAATAAGCGGTTTCACTTTATCAAGCAGTATTTCTTTGGAACTGGCTGTAACGATAAAATCGTCGGCATAACGAATCAGATGAATCTTGTGGACATTGTTTTTACGACAACCATCGGGACGAATCACGATGCCGAAAGCCGTATCAATTTCCTTTTCCAGTCCATCGAGCGTCATGTTAGCCAGCGTAGGAGAGATAATTCCTCCCTGAGGAGTACCCATATCGGTAGGAAACAATCGTTTGTTTTCCCAAAAACCTGCTTTGAGCCAATGTTGCAGTATCTTTTTGTCGATCATGGTGTTATCCATCAGCCATTGGTGACTGATATTATCAAAGCACCCTTTGATATCTCCTTCCAGTACCCAGGTAGCCGAATCTTTGCGTGAAAGGTGAATATAACATCTTTCGAGCGCATCATGGCAGCTTCTGAATTTACGGAAGCCGTAAGAGCCACGGTCGGCAAGGGTTTCGGATACCGGTTCGAGAGCGAAAAGGAACAAAGCTTGCATTGCCCTGTCTTTCATGGTTGGAATGCCCAATGGACGGGGTTTCCCGTTCTTTTTGAGGATGTACAACCTTCGGAGCGGGGCGGCCTTGTATCCTTTTCTGACTAAAGATTTGGCAGCGTTTAGTTTCTGAGTAGGTGTTGTCCAACGGACCTTATCGACACCTGGGGTTTTAGCACCTTTGTTTTGAGTAACTCTTTTGACGGCCAGTACTTTTGCCGCCATCGAGTGAGAGAGCAGCCATTGTAAGGCTTTAACCTTACCTTTTTTGCCCTCTCTTGTTGCCTTGGCAATACGCAACTGCAATGACCTGACTTCCTTTTGGGCATTATTCCAATTGATGGAGTTCCAGACTTTGAAGGGAGTGGGAGAGGCACAGCCTGATGATTCTGAATCAGCCGACTTCATTTGCGTTTCTCCTTAAGGGTCTTACTACAGTATTCTTGCCATCAGGAACCAGATGGAATTGGGCTCGACTTTCGTCTGGGGCAAATTTAGAACCCCTATCCAGTCGATTACGGACTGGCATTCGCTTACTCCATCGTCCCCTACCTGCATCCCATTGTGCCTGTTTCACAACACGCCTACCGCTACAACAACGGAGGGATACAGGCTTACTACGTTCCGAAAGAATAACAGAATGGGTTAGGTGCTGCCTATATGCCGGAAGTTCTACATCCATGTGTCCGGGTCTAACGCCCTCGCAACCTGACTTCATACCATTTTGGTCAATGTGTATCATCAACTTTCACATTTTCAGCGCATGACGGCACGTCAACGGCAGTTTACATTTGTTCACCATACCACTCAAGCCAGCCTGAGAGTTGACCTCGTTGCTAGGTCTCTCACGCATGTTCCTGAAAGCTTCACACCCCCGGATCGCTCCAAACGCATGTTTCAGTAGGCTACTCCTGATGGAACAGGAGATTAAATCACTCATAGTTCGAGGTTTAAATAGTTATTCAATCGACCTCGCATCGCACATAGCATTACCGCTAACGGTCCTGTGATATGGAGCGGACGCAGCGATAGCAAGTCTGATCTCATATCACTTGTTACTTGCCGCTCCCTTCTTTACTTTCCTGACAAATTTAGCATATCCTCCTGAAAGATAGACTACATTCCACCAATAAGGACTTAGGTGTTTCCAGAGCATTTTCTTTCTTAGACTATAGGTGTTATAGTGTTTCATAATTCCTAAGTAAGAATTCATACTACTCTGAAACCTTACCTGCTCTTCAATAGGTGGCTTAGCTATTTTAGTGATCTCATTTTGATTAAGTATTGCTTTATAAAAATTACCCTTTGTTCGTTTTCCGATGTAGATCCGATTAGGCTTGATAAAGGTGCCAAGAAATGGAATCCCTTTGGTATAATGTTGTAAATATATCTTCTTGGGATGTATATCTAATCGCAGTTCGTCTTTTAGAAAGGTTCGGATGATCCCTATAAGCCTTTTTAGATATTCCTTATCCTCATGTACAATCACAAAGTCATCTACATATCTACCATAATACTTAATACCCAGATCGTGCTTGATAAAATGATCAAACTTATCCATGTAAAAATTAGCGAAGATCTGGCTCGTAAGATTTCCTATAGGTAGTCCGCTTCCAGAAGGAGAATGAAACAAACTCTTTGATTGTGGCAATCCCTTCCATTTTTTAGCGCTGCTTTTCTTAATGCAATTGTCAGTTGGGTCATTAAATACATTTATCTTCACTAACTCAAGAAGCTTTATTTTATCGTCCCCACTATACTTTTGAGTGATGAATTCCTTTAATCCAGCATAGAGTATACTCCGATCAATGTGCATAAAGAATCCTTTGATATCCAATTTCAGGATGAAGCAGTCTTTACTATAATTTTGTGAGCTCTTTCTTATAAATCTATTGACTCTTTGAATCCCGAAGTGCCCGCCTTTGCCTATACGACAAGCATAGCTATCTTGTATGAATTGTCTTTCAAAGTGCGGATTGAGCTTATTAATAATAAAATGGTGCACGACTCTATCTCTGAAGTCTGCCGCAAATATTTCTCGCTTTACGGCTTGATCTATGATAAATGCGATAGAGCGATTTGGCTTGTATGTACCCGCATTTATCTCTCTCCATAAATTTATTAAATTATGCTCATAGTCTATTTCGAAGGCTATCGCATTAGCTGTATATCTCTTATTTTTTCTGCATTGTAAATAGGACTCAAAAATCTCTACCAGAGCAACCTCTCCGGATATCATAGTTTCCTTTCTATTGAATAGCTCAAGTTGCATTTCATCTGTTGGTTTAAACGAAAGACGCCTGAGATTGATTTATCAACTCAGGCATCCTTCTGTCTTGATAAAAAACCCGAACAGCCCTTACTCTGTTGTTGTTGTTCTTATTGTCGTTGTTCTGGTTGCCATTGTTGAAATTCTGTTTCCACGCGTTGTTGTTATTGTTCTCGGTAGAACTCCAGTAGAACGCACTCGCAAAACCACCAACTACAATAAATAAAGGTGTTTTAATTTATGTCAGGAATCTGACCTAAATTTGAATGTTCCACCAGAGCCGGAATATTCTTGATCCCAACTCTGACAAAACTTTCGCTTAACAGTCCTGGTATTTGCCTGAACTGTCCCTTTATAGCTTTTCAATCAAAACCAAGCTCTCTTACTATCACCTTAGCCATAGTAATTCTCGCCAATTAATTTACCTGAGCATTGCGCCAACCTGTTATTTGTTTGCCAATACTGTCCATTAGTAGATTCAATTCAGCTTGTTTACTCACCGACAATATTTTCATATCAGCGCAAATTCTTATCTCCAATTTCAGTATTTCAAAATCATCTAAGAAAGATTCCAAATATTTACGCTTGTCCTTTTCTTTATTGGCTCTGTAGATACTTCTTACTAACTGAATTCCATCACGTTTTATATCTTGACCTAAGGTATACTTATATTCTCTCGGAAAATCCTTCGTATATTCAAATAACTTTATAATAAGCTTGTAAACATCCTTAAAGACCGGTAAGTCATAATACAGAGCCATGCTTTTTTTCTAAAATCGACCGCTTCGCGGTTTTAATTGTTAAATGGATAAATGGTTAAAAAGCCCGAACAGCCCAGACTCTGATGCTGTCGAACTTAAGGTCGTTGATCTGGTTGCCAATGAAGAAATCCTGATCCCACGCGCTGGAGCTATTGACCTCGGTAGAACTCCAGTAGAACGCACTCGCAAAACCACCAAGTCCTGCCACACGTAAGTTATTATACATCAAGTTCAATTCTTCCTTTGAAGGCAGATACCAGTCTCCATATCCTCCCCTTACCAGATCAGCACAGAGTCGCCCAGCTGAGTCTGTATCTTCTCGTTGTGCTGATACTATAAGCAGCGTATTCATCGCGCCTGCTCCGATGCCATCTCCTGTTGCTCCAGTAACTTCGAATACCGTACTCCATTGATGAGTAAAATCCGCAGCGTTCGCAGGGGAAGCCAGATCCACTGCGTCACTTACTAGGCCGTGTTCACCAGTCTCATCCACCCAGAAGACGATGCCGCCCTGAGCTATATCCCCAATTTTATATTGACGCAAAGCCAGAGTCCCATCAGATTGCCTCACTACATTGGCTGACACGTCTGTCACCGTATCCATCACCGTTATCTTTGCTTTACCTACTACTTCAAGGTTTTGTGCATAAAGACCGCTGATCAACAGGCTCAGTAATAATGTTAACAAAGTAATCTTTTTCATTTTCTTAAATTTAAGTGTTTGTTATTTTATGATTTTTTCTTTCTATTTCTATTCCCATCTTGGGTGATTCAAAGTGGCAAGTAACGTTTTGCGTGTATGAGAAGTAGCGGATTAAAAAGCACTTCACTTTCAGTTTTGCACAAAGATAAATAAAAGCACAGACCTTCGATTTATCACTTCACCCGCTATTTCTCATACACGCTGTTAGGTGCTGGCGTTCTGTTCTTTATATTCTTCTACTTGCTCCAATAATTCCATAGATTTCATTAATGGCGTCCATTCCTTTCCACTAAAAATGAGTCGGAACCACTTCTTATTTCTGTTTTTGTATTTGATGCTGAAGAATAGCCAAATAGCAGTGAGAGTAAATGAAAGAGTAAAAAACAATGTCACTATCCATTGCAAAATACTCCAATCTGTTAGCATAGTTTCGTTCCACCAAAAAGTTGTCCAAACAGGAAGTTGAAGAAAGAGGATACGAGTTACCCAAAGCGTTGTTATTTTTAGTCTTGACAATTGTTCTTGTGTCCTTATAATAGGGTCTGTTATATCTATTTGATAAATTGTGATTAGCTGATAGAGATAAATAAACAATGCCATAGCGGTAAGCCCCACCTGAATAGATGCTGAAAAGAGAAAAAACTTATTCGCTTCTGAAAATGAGTTTAAATAAATTGAACTCAAAACAATTCCGCCAATACCAACCCATAAAATACCAACCAATAGAGCGAAAAATTTAATTGGCTTCATTGAACCTAATATATTATGAACCGTAATTCGGGTTATATCTTCCGCGTTTTTCCTGTTTA
>JBGTCB010000827.1:0-13440 GCA_041748995.1 Saprospiraceae bacterium
TGTACGGTTCTGGTCAGCAATAAAGTTTCCGGCCAATTGAGCGTGATTGACTACTTCAGACATAGATCGAATTGTTTATTATAATGTTGCATACAGTTAATTCAAACTTTCTTTAGGGGTGCCCATCATTCAATATTACCCGCCAGGATTTCAACAATGTGTTTCACCCGGATGGCCGATTGGTCCCTTCTTAAAATACCTTGCAGATGCATGAGGCAACTCATGTCGCCTGAAGTAATGAATTCTGCCCCATTTATTTGGTGATCAAGGATCCTGTCTTGCCCCATCTTTACAGATACTGCCTCTTCATTGATGGAAAAGGTACCTCCAAATCCGCAACATTCATCGGGTCGGTTCAATTCAACAATTTCAATATCCCGGACCATCGTCAATATGGTAAGCCATTGGGAATAAGGACCAATCATCAATTCACTGGAGCGGGCCATGCGTAACCCTCTTAAGCCGTGACAACTTTGGTGAATACCAACTTTATGTGGAAAGCGGACATTCAGGCTCTTGATGTTCAAAACCTCCAAAAGAAAGGTTACAATATCTATAGTTTTATTACGAATATGCCGGACTGCTTCCGTTTGTTCCAGGATATCGTAATGATGCTGGACATGATACACACAACTGGCGGAGGGAGCAACAATATAGTCATAAGGCAGAAAGGTCTTAACAAAATGACGATAAATGGGCTGGGCTTCCTTTTCCAGACCACTATTGGCAATGGGTTGTCCACAACAGGTTTGCTCCACCGGATAACCGACCTCGCATTTAAAGTCTTCAAGTAATTGTAGGGTAGCCCGGCCTACCTCGGGATAGAACTGATCGATATAACAAGGGATAAAAAGGGCTACTTTCATCGGAGTATGATTGATCGTTGTGATTTCTTACTGATAATCATAAAAAGTAGACCGCAACTTATCCAGGCGGGTAGAGTTAAAAAAGACAAAAATATACCCATAGAAGTTGAAATGAAATAGAAGAAAGCGAAACTGATGCCCCAGGCCAGGAAAACGGCATGATTAAACGGTATCCTCGCCCATTCAGCATAATTCCTCCTGATGCCAAATTTGTCGGCCCAAAAGTGCTCAAATACTATGATAGCACCCATAGGAGCCAGTATAAATCCATAGAGGGCAACAAAACCCAACAACTTCATAGCAAATGCGGGGAAAAGTCCGGCTATCGTGGCTACCATTCCGGCCAGTAAGGTAACCCGGAACGTAGACAGTTTTGGTAAGATCGCCTGAAATGCCAGGCCCGCCCGGTAGATGGTGGGATTGGCAGTAGTCCAACCGGCCATGATCACCGCTACGATACCAAATACACCAATGGCGTTGTAGGCAAGCGGTCCCGGAGCAACCGGAGGAGCTTCATTGTTGTTTAGAAAAGCCAGGGCTTCCGGGGTTTTAATATAGACTGCATATAAAAGACAAGCGGCAATCCAGGCAACATAGTGACCCACATACATACCTGCTGCGGTCGTCCATCCGGAAGTTGCTTTCCGGGCATAGCGAAATACCGTCAGATCAGACATGCCAATGTGCATGGCGGCATTGCAAAACCACGACCAGAAGAAGACATGCCAAAATGTGTATTTAATCTGACCCGGGTATGGGTCGGTTCCTTCTCCCCAGATCGCCCAGAAGTCACTAAAAGATCGTACCCCCAGTTGCTGCAGGGCGACCAGTCCGCAAGCGACAAATGCCAGAACAATCCAGGGAGCCATCCAGTTAGCCGCTTTTGATACGGAATTATATCCACCAGCGGCAACCAGGGTAATAATAACGCCTACAACCAGCACTATAGAGACCCATAACATACCATTGGGCATAGTATCCGTAAGTTTGGGCATATCCATATTAAAGGGCACTCCTACTGCCGTGGCCGACACTGTTATCATCGCTCCGGCCAGAAAACAAAAAAGGATCCCATTGGCCAGATTGTAAAAAACCACCAGTCTTTTACCACATATTTTTTCCAGTTGGTAGTAAAGAGTTAGCCTGTTTTTAACCGCTATTTCGGCTGTAAGGAACCGCCATGAAAGCACCGCCATGAAATTACCAAGCAATAAACCAACCAGTAAGTCAAAGGCACTGACACCGGCAGTCAGAAACAAGGGACCAATTACAAATTCAGTACCAGCAGCATGTTCACCTGCATACATTCCCAGAAAACTCTTCCAGTTTTTCAGCGCATTGGGAGGCACAGGCTGGCGTTCAAACTCTTCGACCGGGCCGATCTTATTTTCAGTGTTTGTCATGTCTTTTGTGCAGGAATTATTTGATTTTCTTTAACTTGAAATTTGATTTCATCAATTTGCCAGACCACCATTCCGGTTTCAGAGCAATACCCGCACCCAGAGCTGATGCCGCCGGTGTGCGATTGGCATAAATATCCATTGGCTTGCATCTCGCTGCCAGCATTTTAAGATACAGGTTGTTTTTTGCAAAACCTCCATCGATAATGATTTTCCTGATCGGCGCATTTTTCAATATACTTTTGATGGACATAAGCTGTTTTTCAACCAACTCTCCCATTAATTGATGATAGGCAGTTTTCAGATCGAAATCTTTTGGCAGGTTTTGAATCGTCGGTTCTGTCAGACCCAGGTGAACAAAATGAAAATAGCTTTTTGCATTCTTTTGAAGAGCTATATCAATATCCTGATCGTATTTGATCTTTTGAATTTTTCCGGAAGTGGTCTGGTAAACCGTAGCTAGTTTATTAACCTGCAATTCAAATTCGAAGCCCAGAAAAAGACGGTGGGCCAGTACAGGACTGCCTTCAGTAGTCATGTAATACAGGCACCCATTGGCTATGTCCTTTGCAGTGAGCTTATCTGAACTGAATGGATTTAAAGTGACACACCAGGTGCCGGTTGAAATCAGGATGAAAGATTCTTTAACGTAGGTGAGATAGGGTAAAAGGGCCGATGAACTATCATGGATACCGGTTCCGATCATCAATTTTTTGCCGGATACTTCACTATTAATCGAGGTAAGGGTCGAGACTAAAGGAGCTAATTTAGCATCGATCTTTTCCCTGGTCACCCAATCGTCGTATTGACTTGTTGTGTAGTTCCAAAGAGCGGTATGGCATCCCAGACTGGTGAATTCACTGACGGGTATTCCGGTGAGCATATAGCTTAAATACTGAGGTAAGTGCAGTGACCACCGGATCTGCCGGTAAACTTCCGGCTTGCGATATTTGAGCCAGTAGAGCTGAAATCCTGAATTAATCAGACCTACTCCCGGTGAACCTGTATCCAATACCTGGAGGCCTCCCCGGCTGTATCTGGTGGAAAAATCTTCATAAATAGGATATGGGAATGATTTCGTATAGTTGTAAAAATGTCCGATACGGTTGCCTTTCCTGCCGATATGTACAAGACTCGCACCATAAGTAGAGAAGTTAATGCCTGTCAGATTGAATTTCATCGTGTGCAGGCAGGTATTAATAATTTCCCATATCCACTCTTCGATGGCCGTCAGATCATCCTCCGGATCACCATCATCATCGGTGATTTCCTTGATTTTTGTCTGCCCCTGATCAACAATAGTTAAGTGCCGGTCAAAGAGAAAGTACTTCTTGTTGGTTTTTCCAATATCAAAGATGAGGATGACATCAACTGACCGTTTCATGCCTTGAATGTAGGAAACAGATCTGACTTTTAAACCTGGTCACTATCCCATATTACAAACTTTGCGGGATCAGGTTTTGGTAAACAAAAAGGGATGTCACGGCGTACAAAAGGAAAGTACTATGGGCTCTCCTAATAAAATTTCATTCAGCTTGTCGGGCGGTGATATTACAGTGAATCGCATGATTTTGATTTTGGACCACTTCTTAACGAATAATTAACGTGTTTTTTGGCCTCTGGTTAATCTTAACTTCCTCACCGACATAAATTTTAAAGAAGTAATCGACCGGGGAGTAGCGTTTTTGCCATCTCAAACGTTCTTAAGTTAGCCAATGCATAATGTTTCCATTGTTCCGAAAATGTTAAATAAACTTCCGAACAGATATGCAGGAACTTAGAATTTTGTTAACTTTCGCCGCTAATCCGATAAATCCCTGCTTAAAAACTTTTGTCTAAAGAAAGAGATACTCTCTTTATATAGGATTAAACATTTTATTTACATAATCTACTGCCATATGAAACGAAATTTTTTACTATTTCTGTTCTTTTCATCCCTCTGCAGCTTTGCAATCGCTCAGCAGCAGGTGAGAGGTACAGTAACCAATTCAGATGATGGCGAACCCATGATTGGGGTCACTATTCTGGAAAGAGGAACTACCAACGGTACAGTCACTGATTTTGATGGTTCCTATTCGATTTCCGTCCAGCAGGGTGCTGTTCTGGAATTTTCATACACAGGTTTCAACACCCAGGAAATAACCGTGGGAGCTGAAACAGAATTAAACATTTTACTTAGTCCGGGAGTCCAGTTGCAGGAAGTAACTGTGACGGCTTTGGGTATTCAGCGATCCACCAAGGCCCTTCAGTATTCAGTTACAGAAGTCGGGGGAGAGGATCTCCAGGAGGCTCGTGAGATCAACGTAGCCAATGCTTTATCCGGCCGGATAGCCGGAGTCAACGTAAGCAACATTGCTTCCGGACCTGCCGGTTCAAGCCGGGTAATCATTCGGGGAAACGCTTCGTTACAGGGCAACAATCAACCCCTCTATGTAATTGATGGTATCCCAATGGATAACTCAGGTTTCGGTCAGGCCGGAATGTGGGGTGGCCGGGACGAAGGTGATGGTTTATCCAGTATCAACCCGGATGATATTCAATCAATCAATGTTTTAAAAGGTGCAAGTGCTGCTGCATTGTACGGATCACGGGCGGCAAACGGGGTTATCAATATCGTAACCAAGAGAGGTACTGCCCGTAAAGGTGTTGGTGTAGAGTTTCGAACCAATTTTACTTTTGATCAGATCAATGATCTGCGGGAGTACCAGACGGAATATGGTCAGGGTACGAATGTACTTTCCGATCCCAATGACCCAATGTCTCCCCGAATTGCAGTAGCCCCACGGAACCAACAGGAAGGATTTAATACTAATCTAGCCTCATGGGGACCAAGGTTGGGAAGTGGAACTTTTGTCGCTTTTGACGGAACGACTCAACCATACGTCAATACCGGTGATAACTATGACCGGTTTTATCGAACTGGAACCACATTGACCAACAGTCTTTCTCTTACCGGTGGTAATGAAACGCAGACATTCCGGTTTTCAGTAGCGGATCTGAGAAACGAATCGATCATTCCCAATTCGGGTTTTGACCGACTCAATGTGTCATTGTCCACCAACTCCAGGTTTGGGAAAAAATTAACCCTGGATGCCAAAGTGCTTTATTCTCATGAAGAAGCCTCTAACCGTCCTTATGTGTCAGATTCACCTGCCAACGGTATCCTATCTATGGCCTACTTACCGGCCAACTCGAATATAGACTGGTACAAAGGCGATCCCAATAAATTGGGTGCCGTACCTGCCGGACTGGATCAAGGATCTTATACGTTATGGCAAAAATCTGTCGGTGAAGAATATCCAATCGGAAATGGTGCCGGTGCCAACTGGACTCAGAATCCCTGGTGGACTTCAAGTCAGTTTACCAATGACGATATACGTGACCGTTTGAATACATCTGCTCGCCTGCGTTATGATATCACTGACTGGTTGTATATCCAAGGTCAGGCCGGTATGGATTGGTACACCCGAAGGGAGACTGATCTGGTACCCCAGGGCACCGGTTATCAGCGGGGTGGAAGCATCACCGAAGGTGAAAACCGGGTTAGGGAAGTCAACCTGGAGTGGCTGATGGGAATCAGCAAGAATTTTGGTAACATTAGCTTTAATGTAGTGGGAGGTGGAAACCGCATGCGTAATGAAAATGAGCGGCTGCAAGCTAGTGGAAACAATTTCAATGTTCCTTTCTTCGAGGTCATCAATAATGCCGTCATACGGAATTATGGATATGGTTATGGCGGATCGGGAATCAACTCCCTTTTCGGACAAGCTGAGATTGGATATAATAATTACCTGTACATTACCGGAACCGTGAGAAAAGATTGGTTTTCGGTATTAAATCCGGCCAGTAACAGCATTCTTTATCCTTCGGTGGGTTTAAGTTTTGTCTTTACGGATGCACTGAACATTCCTGCTTCTTCAGCCTTAACCTTTGGCAAGTTTCGCGCATCCTGGGCACAGGTGGGTAGTGCTACGATCGCTCCCTATGCGACCAATTTGACTTATTCTCTTAAACAGTCACACGCTGGATATACAATGGCTTCGTTTTCATCAGCCGGAGGAAATAATGGTATTATTCCGAATGCAAATCTGAAACCTCTTACCTCCACAGAGGTGGAATTCGGATTTGATCTGAGATTCTTTTCCGGTCGACTGGGTTTGGATGTTACTTATTATCGTCAGAAGACTACAGAAGACATTCTGAATGCCACGATTTCACGAACCTCAGGTTTCGGTAGGACTACCGTAAACGTCGGTCAGATGCAAAATCGTGGTATCGAAATTTTGTTAACCGGAAGCCCGTTAAGGAAAAGTGCTCTCAATTGGGATATTTCCTTTAACATAGCTAAGAATGAAAATAAAGTGGTGTCATTGATTGAGGGTCTCGATGAATTGGTAGTGGAAGAACCACGGGCAAGAATTGTCTTTATCAAACACATCGTTGGTCAGCCTTTTGGATCTATCACCGGAAGGGTACAACAGAGGTCTCCCAGTGGACAACCGATTTTTGATCCATCCAATGGCTTTCCTCTTCAGTCTAGTAACTTTGAGATCATCGGTAATGGTATTGCTGACTGGACAGGAGGTTTAAGTAACTCCTTTACCTACAAAAGCCTTAACCTGGAGTTTCTGCTTGATTTCAAAATCGGTGGAGATATTTTTTCAGGTACCAACGCACGTTTGACAAGTGCAGGATTGACGGAGCGATCGCTGCAAGGCAGGGAAGGTCAGGCACCCCTGGTGCTGGAAGGGGTTTCCCGGGAGGGTACCGGTGCTGATGCTACCTATACACCTTTAAACATGACGTTAACACCTGCTCAGGCCCAGTCGTATTGGGGTCGGGTACAGAGTGATAACGGGATTGCCGATATGTGGCTCTACGATGCTTCTTTTTTGAAATTCCGATCATTATCTGTCGGATATAACTTCCCCCAGTCTTTTCTGGGCAAGACACCTATTCGTAACTTACGAGTATCAGTCGTCGGTCGAAATCTGGCTATTCTGTTTAAGAATGTACCGAATATCGATCCCGAATCAAGCTATAACAATGGAAATGGAGGACAAGGTTTGGATTATTTTGGTTTTCCAGCCACACGAAGTTATGGTATTGATTTGAAGGCTGATTTTTAACCAATTAAAGCTTAGACAATGAAAATTAGATATTCATATAAATTTATAGTCAGTGCTCTGGTTCTTGGGTTTCTGATTTCCAGCTGCGATACGGAGGAATTGCACCTGCTCAATATTGACCCACAGGCAGTTAACCAGATTAATCTGAACTTTATTTTTTCTACGGCCCAATTAGGGATTGCCTCCAATGGTTCATCCGGTGATAACCGGTATACGGACTGGAGGACAAACATCGGTTTAGGTTCCAATGCCATTCAGCACCTGGCAACCCCGGGCGGTATATCTTCGAATGGTAATTTTTATACGCACAACGAGGAAACCGCAGCTGCACCGTTTGATTTTACTTACAACGACCAGCTGAAGAACATTGCAGAGATTCTGAAACAGTCAGGTCCGGATGGTTATGACGCAGGTAATAAAGTGAATATGCGAAATGCCACCAGGATTCTCAGAGTTTTTAGTTATGCCCGGCTCACCGATTTTTATGGTGCGATACCATATTTTGAAGCCAATCAGGGGATTGAGGGAATTTTCTTTCCGAAGTACGATAAACAATCCGTAATTTATCCGGATCTGTTGAAAGAGTTGGAAGAGGCAGTCAACGGAATGAGTACCGCCAATCCGGAAGAAGGTTTTTCCAAAGCGGATATGATTTATCAGGGCGATATCGCTAAATGGAAAAAATGGGGAAATTCCTTAATGTTGCGATTAGCCATGCGAGTCAGTAACGTGGATCCCGGCTTAGCAAGTACTTTTGTTACAAAAGCGGTCTCCGGAGGTGTTTTTACCAGCAATGATGATAATGTCTGGATACCTATGGATGATGGTCCAAGTGAGTGGCAAGATCAAAATGGAATTTCCCGGGCTTTCTATCCGGGTGATGGAGGGAACCCTAATACGATGAGTAAGACCTTGATTGACTTCCTTAAAGGTGCTGATCCTAATTCGGTGGCAGATGATGATCCCCGGTTAATGATTTTATCCGGTGGTATTGCCAGGTGGACGGCAACTGAATGGATTCCAATCAACACGGATCCATTGCAACAGAAGGGAGCTCCCAACGGATACAATCAAACAGAGATCGAAGATATTCTTGGATATCCAATCCTCATGGATACTGCCTTTTCCAGGATGAATTATCTTTTGCTGGATGATGCTGATCCTTATATGATCATGAATCATGCTGAAGTTGAGTTTTTAATGGCTGAAGCCATTGAAAGAGGTATTGGCTCCGTAGGCGGAACGGCCCAGGAGCATTATGAAGCGGGAGTAAAATCAGCCATGCAAATGTACACGCCTTTTGGTGATGATGAATCACTTATCGTCTCTGATGCAGAGGTCGCGACATACTTATCTTTCTATCCGTATGGATCGCGTCCGCCACTGGAAATGATCGGTGAACAAATGTGGGTGAGTAAATTCATGAACTGGTGGGATGCCTGGCATGACTGGAAAAGGACCGGATTTCCGGTATTGGTTGCTCATACAACCAGCCTTTCGAACGTGACCGGTGGACAAATACCACGAAGGTTACCATATCCGGCTACGGAATTGGCTTCAAATCCAAATTTCGATCAAAGTGCCTTCAATAACTACACTTCCAGAGTGTGGTGGGATGGAGGAACAGAGTAAATAAAAAGAGAGTCCTGCCCGTTCATGGCAGGTACCTTTGCAAAAAAAAGGCTGTGTCATATGACACAGCCTTTTTTTTTGCAAGAAATAAGAATTTCTCCGATTTCTGTGAAAATTTTGGATTTAAACACCCCTATTTTAAATCTAGTTAGATTTTTTTTTTTCTAAATTCACGCCTGCTGAAGGTGACAACTATTGGGATTGCAATGGGTAGGGTTGAGTTTTGCAACAAACATTGTGACGAAAAGCAACTAAATCCAATCTGAACGCACCAATCCAGAGTCTACTGCTGAATACAATTTTTTGGAAACCAAAATTTTATTACATTTTCATTTACTTAATCTACAGCCATATGAAACGAATTTCTTTACTATTTCTGTTCTTTTCGTCCCTGTGCAGCTTTGCAATAGCACAGCAGCAGGTCAGGGGAACAGTAACCAATGCAGAGGGAGGTGAAGCCATGATTGGTGTAACTATCCTCGAAAAAGGTACCGCAAATGGTACGGTCACCGATTTTGATGGTTCCTACTCGATGACGGTTCAGCCCGGTGCTGTTCTGGAATTTTCGTATACCGGATTCTCCACCTCCGAAATCACCGTCGGAAGTGAATCGGAGATTAATGTATTGCTTTCTCCTGGTGTCGCCCTGGAAGCAGTGGTTGTCACTGCTTTGGGTATTCAGCGCGATGAGAAAGCGCTGGCTTACTCCGTTACGGAGATCGGAGGCGAAAGCTTTCAAGAGGCCCGGGAGGTCAACCTGGCTAATTCACTCGCCGGTAAAGTTGCCGGTGTCAACGTAAGCCGCATTGCTTCCGGTCCTGCCGGATCGAGCCGGGTGATTATCCGGGGTAACGTATCCCTGGGTGGAAACAATCAACCACTCTATGTCATTGATGGGGTACCTATTGACAACTCAGGTTTTGGTCAGGCTGGCCTTTGGGGAGGTGCTGATGAAGGTGATGGAACGTCCAGTATCAATCCGGATGACATTGAGACACTGACTGTCCTAAAAGGCGCTAATGCAGCCGCTCTTTATGGATCAAGAGCATCCAATGGAGTTATTTTGATTACTACGAAAAGTGGGACTAGAAGAAAGGGAATTGGCATTGAATTTAATTCGAACCTGGTTTTGGAAAACGCCTTGAATGACTTTGATTTTCAAGATCAGTACGGGCACGGTCGCCAGGGTCGTAAACCAGCGGATGCAGCCGAAGCATGGGATGTAGGACCCCAAAGTTGGGGCGCAAGATTAGATGGCAGTAATGTTCCTCAATTTGATGGAGTCAGCAGGCCATACATCTTTCAAAAAGATGAAAATTTTAATCGTTTTTATGAGGTAGCTACCACTTTTACGAACTCTTTAGGATTTTCAGGAGGCAATGAAAATCAAACTGTTCGACTGAATATTTCAGATATGGACAATAAAGGTGTAATCCCCGCCTCTGGATTTAAAAGAAGAAACGCGAGTTTATCTTATACGGGTAAATACGCTGACAGGGTAACGATTACTTCCAAGATCTTATACTCAAATGAAGAAGTTACCAATAGACCAAATATAGCGGATTCACCAGGTAATGCACCACAAGGTCTTCTACGTCTACCTTCAAGTTATAATGTGGATGACATCAAGGGCGATCCCAATAAATTGGGTGCGGTACCGGAGGGCTTTGTTCCGCCAGATCGAAAACGTACGGGAGAAGAGCTTCAGATTTCTACCAATCTATGGAATCAGAACCCCTGGTGGGCAGCCCATCAATTTAAAAATGATGATACCAGAGACCGGGTGATTACTTCAAACATGGCGCGTTTTGATATTACTGACTTCCTGTATATTCAGGGTCGGGTAGGTATGGACTGGTACACCCGCAGAGAAACAAATTCAACCCCCTATGGAACGGGATATGCCCGGGGAGGTTCAATATCCGAGGTCGAGAGACGTGTACGGGAAGTAAATTTGGAAGCTATTTTAGGTTACAATCAGACTTTTGGAGATTTCTCGGTTGATGCCTTTGCCGGTGCCAATAAAATGCGTCGTAGTAGTGAGACAATCAGCGTGAGCGGTAGCAATTTCAACATACCGTTCTTCGCCCAGGTTTCCAATGGTGCTAACCAGAGCATAGGATATGGTATTTCTGAAAAAGGAATCAATTCTGTTTATGGCTCGATCAACCTTGGTTATAAAAACTACTTGTATTTAAATGCAACGGCAAGAAATGATTGGTTTTCGACTTTAGCTCCGGAGACCAATGATATTCTCTACCCATCAGTGGGTATGAGCTTTGTGTTTAGTGAATTGATGACCACTTCAAATTCCTTCACCTTCGGGAAATTTAGAGCTTCCTGGGCTCAGGTTGGAGGCGATACCGATCCCTACAAATTAGCGTTGACTTATGGTTTAGGGCAAGGATATAATGGCCAACCGAATGCTACTATACAGCAAAGTTCTATTCCCAATGCCTTATTAGTACCTCTCACCTCGACTGAATTTGAGGTTGGATTTGACCTGCGTTTCCTGAATAATCGCCTTGGACTTGACATTACTTACTACAATCAAATTACAACAGACGATATTCTGGATGCAGCCATTGCCATTACATCGGGCTTTAGTGCCACCAGTATAAATATTGGTGAGATGCGAAATTCGGGTGTGGAAATGCTGATCACCGGAACGCCCGTTCGCAAGACAAACTTCAACTGGGATGTGACCCTTAATATGGCATACAACGACAACGAAGTGGTACAGTTGGCTGAAGGTATCGAGAGTTTCCGTACCGGTGAGCCACGAACCCGTTGGGCTTTTACCAACAATATTGTTGGTAGACCATTTAGCACGATTACCGGATTTACGCAAAGAATGATCAATGGCCAGCCGGTTTTTAATCCGGCTAATGGGCAACCCCTCCAAAGTGGTGAAACCTCGATATTGGGTCAGGGAGTACATAAATGGACCGGGGGTCTAACCAATGCGGTTACCTGGAAGAATTTTTATGCCGATTTCCTCATCGACTTTAAGTTCGGCGGTGATATTTACTCCGGTACTAATGTACGTTTGGTAGGTGCGGGTGAGCATCGGATGACAGTGGAACCAAACAGTGGATTGGGATTTGTCGCTGAAGGTAGAGAGAAAGTAACCGTAACCGGAGTAGATCCGGAAGGAACGCCTTTTACCAAGGTGTTGGACGCTACTGAGGTACCCGGATTTTGGGGAGCATATTCACAGCTTTCTGATCGATTTATGTATGATGCTTCATTTATTAAACTACGTCAGGTTAGTGTGGGATATCGTTTACCTAATAAACTACTAAGTGGTACGCCGGTACAAAACGCCAGTCTGTCATTTGTAGCACGCAACTTATTCCTGCTTTATGATACATTGGATAACGTAGATCCTGAGTCTACCTATAATAATACCAATGGTCAGGGTTTAGATTATTTCGGAGCTCCACAGACACGGACCTATGGGCTCAATTTGAAAGTCACATTTTAATTATTTAAATGAATCATGATGAAATATCTTAATAAAATAATGGTTCTCGGTCTGCTTTGTATGATCCCTTTGATAGGATGTGATACCGACGAATTGATCGAGTTGAATATAAATCCAACCGCTGCTAATGAGCTGGATTGGAGATTTCTGTTGACGACCGGACAAGCTCGCTTGTCAGAACAACTTTATGTCAATGGACGGGTGCACTTAAACTTACCCTCGGGCCTTATTCAGCAGACAGCCACGATGGATGTCGGTGGTGAACGAGGCTCGGGAGATAAGTACTACCGGATGATCGATGCGTTCGATGCTTTCCAGATCACAGTACCTCCGGATGGATTGAAATCACTTGCTGAGGTTATTCGTCAGACTGGCCCGGATGGAAAAAATCCGACCTGGACCAACTTGCACCATGTAGCACAAGTGTCTTACATCTACACCATGCAGATCATGACAGATCTTTATGGCAACGTACCTTATAGCGAGGCCAATAGAGGTATTGAGGGGATATTTTTCCCAAAGTATGACAGTCAGGAGTCCATTTACAAAGACATGCTGGCCAAACTTGAAACAGCTGCCAATGCAATTGGATCCGGCCCCGATGTCGTTGGCCCTGCAGACGTGATCTTTCAGGGGGACTTTGCCAAGTGGAAGAAATTTACCAATTCGATGATGCTCCGATTAGCCATGCGGGTATCTAACGTCGATGCAGCACTTGCTCAACAATACGCCCAAAAGGCTATCGCCGGTGGGGTAATGCAGAGCAACGATGATATCGCTTTGTTACCTACCTCTTCCGGCCCCAGTCTCTGGTTTAATCAAAATGGTCTATCCCGGGCCCTGATTCCAAACGATTGGGGAGCCAGAAATATGTTAAGTAAAACTTTGGTTGATTTTCTCCAGACCCGCAATGATCCACGTTTAAG
>JBGTCB010000828.1:0-12149 GCA_041748995.1 Saprospiraceae bacterium
CGTCATGTTGTTGGCAATACCCCACATCAGGAAGAGACTGGTCACAAGGATGAAAGGTAAAACTGGCGTGTTTCGAAGACTCATGGACTGGTTGGCTGATTAAAAATGGTCAGGTAAAATAGTAAAAGTTTTGACTGAAAAGCAAAGAAGAAATCAGGCATATAAAGAGTCTTTACCGACAAAAACAACCCCTCCAGATAAAGACGGACTCTCTCAAAATTCTTTGAGAAAATATTTGCGAAACCGAAAAGTTGCATGTATATTTGCAACCGAATGGTTTCTAATTAAAATCACAAGTATGAGAAGAGACGTTTTTCAAGCCATCGCAGACCCTACAAGAAGGGCAATCATCGAATTAATTGCTTTGCAGGCTATGACACCTAATGCACTGGCAGAGCATTTTGACACGAGCCGGCAAGCAGTATCGAAACATTTAAGAATACTGACCGAATGTGAGCTCGTGAAGCAAGAACACCAGGGCCGGGAAATTTACTACCAACTCGAAATCGATAAAATGAAAGAAATTGACCAATGGCTGGAACAATTCAGGAAGATTTGGGAAACTAAATTTAACCAACTCGACAAACTCTTATCAACAATTAAGAAACAGAAAAAATGAAATCGAGATTCACGAACAGCAAAAAACAACTAGTGAAAAAATGAGTAAAAATAACCTGCAATTCGATTTCCTTGCCGACAAGGAAAAAAACACCCTGACCATCAGACGGGAGTTCTTGGCCGACCGCCAATTGGTTTGGGATTCTATACCAAAAGTGAACTTCTTAACCAATGGTTTGCACCGGCACCACTCACCACCCGGACAAAATCCATGGACTTTAAAGAAGGCGGACATTGGCATTATGCAATGGTCGAACCAAACGGAACGGAATACTGGGGCTGGACAGACTATATTAAAATCAGACCCATTGACTTTTACACTTCATCTGATGCTTTCTGCAATGCAGAAGGTGAGATCAACAAAGACCTACCTCGAGCAGAGTGGCTGGTAACTTTCACCGACAAAGGCGATAATGCCCTGGTAGAAACGATCGTAACCTACAAATCACTCGCTGATTTGGAGACGATCATTCAAATGGGCATGGAAGAAGGAATGATGGCCACTCTTGAAAAACTGGATGAACTATTATTGACATTAAACAAGCGATAAGAAGTTATAATTTTTATTTTCGTTTGGATAAGGTGGACAGGAGTCTATAGACGAACAAAGTAGAATCAGGATCAGACCCATTGTGCATGATTAATTAAAGAGTCAAACAAATGCGGCAAAAATACTTTTTATCAATTTTGACAATTTTCACTGTCAACCTGATTTTATTTTCCTGTAAAAACGAGATTGATGAAAAAGAAAACATCAACCATCAGTCACAGAGTGAAGAGGAATTTGTAAACACCATGCAAAAGCACTTGAATGCAGTTACAAACCGGGATATTGAGACATTAAAGAGCACCATGTCTCCCAATGGTGAAATGCAATTGATTTTAGCAGGCTTTGAAATCATTTATTCTGTGGACGGATTTATGGACTATCACGAAGAGTGATTCAGTGTGCACCTGGACATTTGAAACAAAAATCCTGAACACAAGGATAGGCGATAAAATGGGCATGGCTGTCACTGAAATAGTTTATAGAGAACCAGAAAGGGAAGGCAAACCCTATTTTAATCGAATGATCGTGAGCTACGATCTTGAAAAAATCGACGGCAAATGGTATATCATAAAAGATCATGCCAGCTCTATTGAAAGCGGTTCAAAAGAAAATTAAAAAGGTGGCCCGATTGTCAGACCACCTTTTAATCCTAGAAGGGCACCAGAATATATTTTTAAAATCAAGCCAGATCGAAACGGTCAAGGTTCATAACCTTGTTCCAGGCCGCTACAAAGTCCTGTACAAACCTCTCCTGACCATCCGCACATCCGTAGACTTCAGCAAGAGCCCGGAGCTCTGAGTTGGATCCAAAGATAAGATCGACCCGGGTACCTGTCCATTTAAGTGCACCCGTCCTCCGATCACGACCTTCAAATACTCCTTTAGACTCCGAAGCTGCTTTCCAGGTCGTACCAAAATCAAGCAGGTTCACAAAAAAGTCGTTCGTGAGAGCCCCTGGTTGGGTAGTGAACACTCCGTGCCTGGAGCGATCAAAGTTCGTGTCAAGGACCCGCATACCACCCACCAGGACGGTCATCTCCGGTGCAGTCAGTGTCAACAGTTGGGCCTTGTCTACCAGCATTTCCTCGGCAGATGCGGCGTGCAATGGCTTGAAGTAATTTCGGAAGCCATCAGCACCCGGCTCCATAGCATTGAATGATTCAACATCAGTTTTATCCTGGGAGGTATCAGCACGTCCGGGTGTGAAGGGCACAGTCAACTGGTAACCGGCATTTTTCGCTGCCTGTTCAATCCCAGCACAGCCGCCCAGAACGATCAGGTCAGCGAGTGAAACCATTTTACCATCCGGCTGTCCACTATTGAATGATGTTTGGATACCCTCAAGGGTATTAAGCACTTTTGCCAGCTGGTTTGGATTATTGACATCCCAGTACCTCTGCGGTACGAGACGAATACGTGCTCCGTTGGCTCCACCTCGTTTGTCCGAACCACGGAAAGTGGATGCTGACGCCCATGCGGTTGATACCAGTTCGGACACAGACAATCCGGAAGCAAGTACCTCAGACTTCAATGTCGCGATGTCCTGATGATCAATCAGTCTATAAGTAACTGCCGGGATGGGATCTTGCCATATCAGCTCTTCTTCGGGCACCTCAGGTCCGAGATATCTTTCCTTTGGACCCATATCGCGATGTGTCAGCTTAAACCATGCCCGGGCGAATGCATCGGCAAATTCATCGGGATTCTCTAAGAAGTGTCTTGAAATTGGCTCGTAGATTGGATCCACTCTCAAGGAAAGGTCCGTCGTAAGCATAAATGGTGCGTGACTCTTTGAAGGATCATGCGCATCGGGTACGGTACCCGCCCCTGCTTCACCTATCGGTTTCCACTGCTGTGCACCAGCCGGGCTCCTGGTCAGCTCCCAATCAAAGCCGAAAAGGTTTTCGAAGAAGTTATTGCTCCACCGGGTGGGCGTTGTAGTCCAGGCTCCTTCGAGACCGCTGGTGATCGTGTCACCTGCATTGCCCCTGCCGAATGTGTTTCTCCAACCGAGACCTTGCTCCTCTATATCCGCCGCTGCAGGTTCAGGACCTACATATTTTGCCGGATCAGCAGCACCGTGCGTTTTACCAAATGAATGACCACCTGCTATTAATGCGACAGTTTCATAATCATTCATAGCCATCCGCCCAAAGGTCTCGCGAATATCCCGAGCTGCAGCCACGGGATCCG
The DNA here is from genome assembly GCA_041748995.1 of Saprospiraceae bacterium. GTDB lineage: Bacteria > Bacteroidota > Bacteroidia > Chitinophagales > Saprospiraceae > JABDMH01. Next base: position 3,362 of record JBGTCB010000828.1, read on the forward strand.
GTATGCCATTAGGTCCTTCGGGATTCACATAGATAAGTCCCATCTGAACAGCTCCAAGAGGGTTCTCCAGTTCGCGGTCGCCCGAGTAACGTTTGTCTCCCAACCACTCACCTTCAGAACCCCAATATATATCTTCCTCCGGTTCCCAAACATCCTCACGACCACCACCGAAACCGAAGGTCTCAAATCCCATGGACTCAAGGGCGCAGTTGCCGGTCAGAACCAGCAGGTCGGCCCAGGAAAGTTTTTTACCGTATTTCTGTTTAACCGGCCAGAGCAACAAACGTGCTTTGTCAAGGCTGGCATTGTCAGGCCAACTGTTGAGAGGTGCAAAACGTTGGCCTCCGGAACCAGCTCCACCGCGGCCGTCCGCAATACGGTAAGTACCGGCACTGTGCCAGGCCATCCGGATGAAAAACGGTCCATAGTGGCCGTAATCGGCTGGCCACCAGTCTTGTGACTGGGTCATCAGATCGAATATGTCCTTTTTTACAGCCTGCAGATCAAGTGACTTGAACTCTTCTGCATAGTTGAAATTCTCTCCCAATGGATTAGACAGGGAGGAGTGTTGGCGGAGGATGTTCAACCTCAACATATTGGGCCACCAATCGCGGTTTCTGGTGCCACCACCGGCAGTTTGCTTGAGTGCTCCACTAGTGAATGGACACTTATTGCTTTCAGTTTCGTTAAAGTCTGCTAATGTTGTCCTCGTATCTGTTCGTTCTTTCATTTTTTAATGATTGATGTATTGTTTGTAATGATAAATTGTCTAATCTCTATTCTTATTATTAGTTAAACTCCGAATGCCGGCAATTTACAGAATTATGGTTAATTCAAAAGGCACTGGATACATGCGGATATCAACCAGCTGGCATAAAAATCCACAAATTTAGAACCGGAGAATCGGGGGATTGTTTGATCAAATAGTCATCTTTTTGAAGCAATTTTGGAGAGAGAATCGCAGTTCTTGTACAAATACCTTATTCCCCATAGAGAACCTTCTATTCCATTTCCTTATTCCAGGAACTCAATCTATTGAAGTCCTTCGTTTTATGCTGCCGCAGGGCAAATTATGAGGAAATATCGGTGCGGCTGCATGCCTCGTGATGCCCTTTCCAAATATTTGGTTTTAAGTCGTCCTATTTGCAATTGATGAAATATTCTTATTTTTTCTAAATTCTCTGGGCTTCATGATCGGCATGCAGCGTGTTACTTGCCACTACTCCGTCTTCTCTTTAATACAAATTTAGCATATCCGCCAGATTGGTACCCCGGATTCCACCAGTAGGGTGATAAGTACTTGCATAGCATTTTCTTTCTTCGGAAAGTGTCATAATGTCTTAATATACCCAAATATGAATTCATGCTACTCTGAAATTTTAGTTGTTCTTCCTTTGTCGGTCGATGGTCATTAATACTCTTTCTGAAAACTTCTGGTAAACTCAAAAATAATCAGTAGTAAATCATAACTGGCCCTATATACTGGTAATTCACTGTGCAGACTCATTCCAAAAAATAAATTCGTCCGCTTCGCAGTAATAAAAAAGTCAAATTGACAAAAGAGTCAATCCCTCACACAACGAACCGAGAACCCAAACTTCTTATCGTCGTCTAACCGATACACATCGTCATTGAAGTAGTTCAGATTGCGGTCCCAGGCGTGACTACTACTCGACCCGGTACTGCTCCACCAGTAGCCGCTGTAGCCAATACTGGAGAACGAACCACTAAAGGTACTACGGTGGCCGCCCGGAAGACCTGTGAAGCCGCTCTCGTTGGTGGCTCCGATGTTCGGATCTTCCCAATATCCTGTACCCGCCTGGATGGTACCTGTTGCTTTCATCTTACCTCCGGCTACGGGCTCTCCACCGAGGAAAGTTGTCAGGATAGTCCACTCCGCATCAGTTGGTACATGCCAGCCGGTCGGACATAGTTGCCTGCTGTCAGATACTGCAAACCAATTGTACAAATACCCAAATCCGTTCACATCAAATGGATTACCGGTACCACTTGTATCATAGATCGCATAAGCACCATAATTTGCAGTAATCCAGGTTGAATTGCCACTAACATCATTATCAATTAGTGTAATGGGATTTTCATTTCGAAAAGTCGTTGTCCTGAGGTTTACAGCCATCCATTCTTGGGCGCCAATAACTACTGTTGGGTAGATATTACCATCTTGATCAGTCATTTCACCGATCTCATATTGATTTCCTGTCAAAGATGCCCAATAGATTCCATTCCATCCCTCGAAATCATTCGTATTGGGATTGAAACGTATCGTACCTGGTGCTGGAGTCGGATCTTCCGAGTTCTTGATGATGATGGCGCCTTCTACCTCCATCTTCTCCTGGCCATAGGAGATCTTAAATGAGCAAATAGCATATATTAATATTAGAAGTATTGCTTTTTTCATGATTCGAGGTTTTACTGTGTTAAATCTAGGGATTACTCACAATTATAACCCACAGATGACATCTAGTGGCAAGATACGGTTGGCAGTATGCCTCGTGATGCCCTTTTCAAATATTTGGTTTTAAGTCGTTTATTTTGCAATTGATGAAATTGATGCATTTTATTAAATTTCTGGTAACTCAAAAATATTCAGCAGTAAATCATAACTGCCTTTTATATACTGGCAAATCACAATGCAGACTCATATAAAAAATTATAATACGACCGCTTCGCGGTATGATAAAATAGTCAAATAGTGCCGCCCATCCGCTATCGCGGTTTCGTCGTTTGAAGGTCCACCGGACCTTTTCTTTCGCTACGCAAAAGATCGCTCCTTAATCCCTAACGCAACGCACCGAAAACCCCAGCCTCTTATCGTTGGTGTACCGGCCTACATTGTCATTGGTGTAGAACAGGTTGCGTGACCAGGCGAAACTGCTACTCGACTCTGTACTGCTCCACCAGTCGCCGCCGAAGCCAAGAACGTCGAAGGAACCAAGGCTGAAACGGTAGCCGCCCGGAAGACCTGTAAAACCACTTGAGTTGGTAGCTTCTATATTCGGACTGTTCCAATGGGTGGTGCCTGTTTCTTTCATGGGGCCCCCTGCCACACTCAAACTACCAAGAAAGTCTGTCAAAAGCGTCCATTCTTCATCGCCAGGTTCATGCCACCCGGTAGGACAGAGTCCTCTGCTATCGTTGACCGCATACCAGTTATACAGCTTGCCATACGGCTGTTCGTAACTATTGTCATTGTTGTACCAACAATATGCACCACTACCTAAATTGCCCCAGTCTGTATTATTTGTAACATTTGGAAGATTATCTCCATTCTTATATCTCGTCGTACGAAGATTCTGCGCCATCCACTCCTGAGTGCCGATGGTAATAGTCTTATATACATTCCCATCAATATCGCTTAAAGATCCCAATTGGAAGCCAGTCAGTGATGCCCAAAAGACCCCATTCCAACCTTCGAAATCACATGTGGTGGAATTAAAGCGTATCGTACCGGGTGCTGGAGTCGGATCTTCCGAGTTCTTGATGATGATGGCGCCTTCTACCTCCAGCTTCTCCTGGCCGTAGGAGATCTTAAATGAGCAAATAGCATATATTAATATTAGAAGTATTGCTTTTTTCATGATTCGAGGTTCTTGCTGTATTAAATCTAGGGATTTATTCACAATGATTACCGCTGAGATTGAGATTTATTAGCAAGTAACTCTGTCCATCCCGCTTGAAATAATTGAACCTGATTGGACCATATGTAACCAAAGTCAAGTGACATTTCAGGCTTACAGAAGCCGCGATAATTGGTGAGATAATGCCCGATTTGCTTTGGAGTTTTTTGAAATGGAGAATATGTTTTCACTTACGTCTTTTTAGGTCCCGGTGTGAGATACAAAATGCACTCTGAAATATATTCTTCATTTTATCTATTTTGGTTCGGCAATTAGGCATCTAACCGGGCAACGAATGTGCAACCTTTCACATAAAAATTCATTCTAAAATTCAATTCAATGGCGAAAGGAACCCTTTGGCTCACGCTGTTATTTTGTTTCTTCAAAATACCTGGAATTGCCCAGTCAGAGCAAAACAGTGTTTCCGCCAAACCCAATATTATCTTTATCCTTACCGATGACCAGCGTTGGGATGCAGTGGGGTATGCAGGTAATCCCCTTGCCCATACACCGGAGATGGATAAGCTGGCAAAATCAGGGGCATTTTTTAACAATGCCATTGTGACCACCCCAATCTGTGCGGCCAGCCGGGCCAGTATCCTAACCGGTCTTTATGAAAGGACGCATGCCTATAATTTCCAAACCGGTCCTATCCGGGAGGAATACATGGAGCTGGCTTATCCAAGACTTCTGAAAGAAGCTGGCTACCAGGTGGGATTCTATGGAAAGTTGGGTGTGAATTATAAAGACACCAATGCACTTTTTGATGATTATGAGGTCTATGACCGGAACGGCAACTTCAAGGATAAACGGGGATATTTTTATAAAAAAATAGGAAATGACACTGTCCACCTCACCCGTTATACCGGACAACAAGCTCTGGATTTCATAAACAATACAGACGAGAATCAACCTTTTGTCCTCTCCCTGAGCTTTAGTGCACCTCATGCCCATGACCCTGCGGAAGAACAATATTTCTGGCAAAAAGAAACGGATTATTTATTGCAGGGCATCGAGGTTCCCAAAGCAGAGTTTTCAGAGAACCATTATTTCGATCGGTTACCGGAAATGGTGAAATCCGGTTTTAACCGACTGCGATGGACATGGCGATTTGACACTCCGGAAAAATATCAACATAGTGTAAAGGGCTATTACCGCATGATTGCTGGAATTGATTTGGAAATAACCAAAATAAGGAAAGCGCTTCAAGAGAAAGGATTAGATAAAAATACCGTCATTATTGTAATGGGTGATAATGGTTACTTTCTTGGTGAAAGACAGCTTGCCGGGAAATGGCTGCTCTATGAACATTCCATTAAAGTGCCATTGATCATCTATGATCCAAGAGTAAATAAACACCTGGAAATTGATGAAATGGCCCTGAATATCGATATACCCTCTACCATTTTGGATCTGGCCAGAGTAAACCCACCCCAAAGCTGGCAGGGAGTAAGCCTAATGCCTGTTGTTTCCGGAGAAAAAACGACGATTAGTCGGGACACCATTCTGATAGAACATCTCTGGGAGTTTGATAATATTCCGCCCAGTGAAGGGGTAAGGACCCGGGATTGGAAATATTTCCGGTATGTCAATGATCAATCCATAGAGGAACTTTATCACTTGAAAAATGATCCCGACGAAATCCACAATCTCGCGGGTGACCCTGAACATTTTGCAAAGCTGATCCAATTTCGGCAAAAATGCGATGCGCTTACCATTGAAATGTCAGACGCATCCACGGTGGGTCCCGAGGGCCTGACAATTGAGTTCCTCCGGGATCCAGCAACAGTCCCTTTACTGGATCACTCCCCAGAATTTGGGTGGCTGGTGCCAAAGAAAGCAGGATTCCAATCTGCATACCAAATTCTGGTTTCGGATTCAGAGGAAAAAATAAACCAGAACCAGGGCAACGTATGGAATAGCCATCGGGTCAAAAACAATACTTCCAGCAACATAACGTATCAGGGACCGAACCTTGAGCAAGAAGTTGAATATTTTTGGAAAGTCAGGATTTGGGATGAGGACAATAGATTAAGCCGGTATTCCAAACCTCAGAAATTTCAATTGGCCAACTTAACCAATCAGCTGACAACGCCGAATATTATTCAGACAGAGCCATTAAAGCCTAAAACATTTATAGAAAAGGATGGTGAGTATTTTTTGGATTTTGGTAAAGCAGCTTTTGCCAATATAGAATTTAATTACCGGGCGCCGGAAAAGGACACGGTAATTATCCATATCGGAGAACAACTTGCCAGTGAAGGAGAAATAAACCGGAATCCTAAAGGTCATATCAGGTATCAGAAAATCAAAGTGGCGGTCAATCCTAACCAGGCCCGATATCAACTGAATATTTCTCCCGATGCCCGGAATACAGGACCAGCAGCGGTCATCCTGCCTGCTTCAGTTCCAGTATTAATGCCGTTCCGGTATGCCGAACTGGAAAACTTTAAAGGGAAAATCAAGCCAGAAGATTTTACCCAGCTGGCGTATTTCGGCTATTTTGATGATAACGTAAGCAAATTCACCAGCTCCGATACCATATTAAATCAGATTTGGGATTTGTGTAAATATTCGATAAAAGCCACTTCGTTTGCCGGTCTTTATATAGACGGTGACCGGGAGCGGATTCCCTATGAGGCTGATGCTTACATTAATCAACTTAGCCATTATGCCGTGGATAGGGAATATCCCATTGCCAGAAGTACTATCGAGTATTTTATGGAGAACCCTACCTGGCCAACCGAATGGCAGCTCCATATGGCTTTGATGTTTTATGAAGATTATCAGCATACCGGAAATTCAGAATTAATTGCAAAATACTATGATGAGTTGAAACATAAAACTTTGATGGAACTGGCCCGCAGTGATGGACTCATCAGCTCGGAATCCGCCACACCAGAATTTATGAGAAAACTTGGCTTCAAAGACCCCAGTATCAAGTTGAAGGATATTGTAGACTGGCCACCGGCACAAAAAGACACCGGCTGGGAATTGGCAACAGAAGAGGGTGAGCGGGATGGCTTTGTGTTTAAACCCATCAATACGGTTATCAACAGTCTTTACTTTAGAAACCTGGAGATTATGGCCGAATTTGCCCACCTCCTGGGTAAGTGGGAAGAAGCGGAAGAATATCAACTGATGGCTTTAAAAGTTAAAAAAGCGGTTAATACCAAATTATTCGACCCAGAAAAAGGAGTTTATATTGATGGAGAAGGCACTGATCATTCATCTCTTCATGCGAATATGATGCCTTTGGCTTTTAATATGGTGCCGGAGAAAAATATTCCGAAGGTGGTGGAATTCATAAAATCCCGGGGGATGGCCTGCAGCGTTTATGGAGCACAATATTTATTTGAGGGATTGTATCATGCCGGGGAATCAGGTTATGCACTTGAATTAATGACAGCAACTCATGACCGCAGTTGGTGGAATATGATCGCTATTGGATCGACCATCACGTTGGAGGCCTGGGACATGAAATATAAGCCCAACGCTGACTGGAACCATGCCTGGGGAGCTGTGCCGGGAAATATCATTGCAAGAAAAATGTGGGGAATAACCCCCGGATCTCCCGGAGCCAGGATGCTAAATATACGTCCGCAATTGAGCCCACTCACCGATACCGAAATTGAACTCCCTTTTCTTACCGGTCAGGTTAAGGCAACTTATAAAAAAATTAATAACCGCCTGCAGCGATATGTTTTTGATCTTCCTGCCAATGTTTCTGCAGAATTATTTTTGAAATATGGCGCGGATGAAGTCGTCTCCCTCAATGGGATTAAGGTCAATACTGCTTTTAATTCGATCCGTCTCAACCCGGGTTTAAATGAAATTGAACTCCAGGTGAATTCATTTTAAAAGTGGATTAGCAAAAAAGTGGTATTGGGAATTTTATGAGTAAGTAATTTGTTCGTTTTTGCTTAGCTGTTGTAAAATCAAAGTTTATTCTAGTTTATTCGTAAGTTAAGTGCTTATTGTGTTTAACGACTTCCGAAGGCCACTAATGAAACACCGTTTACTCAACCTTCTTTGGATCTATCTATTAACCACCCAGATTGGTGGGGCTAGGCCTATCGCACTGGGTTATGACATAGACTGTATAGAGGCGATTTTGGAAGCTCATGCGTCAAAAGATCCACGGGGGAGATTTTATTTTGATACGATCCCGGCAGGAGAAACCCGGGTGAGTGACTTTGTAGCCAAAACGGATGGGGAGAATATAGAGGTGACCTGGAACACCGAATCGGAATATCTTTTGGATTATTTTGAATTGTATCAATCGCTGGATTATTCAGAATATAAGAAGGTTGTCAGCATCAAAGAGAGCGATGGCCAGAAAGAGGGGTCGAAAAAGCAGTATGAGATTTCGGATAAATCCTTGAAAGAACTATCCAAAAAACCAAAAAAGGTGCAATACCGTCTCAAAGCAGTATCCAAATTGGGTATTACCATGACCGTTGCCCAAACGAGCCTGGCTTTAAGTGGTCAATCCGGTTCATCGGATGATATTGGTGATCTGCTGCCCCAAATCACGCCTAAGTCACCCAATGTAGCGGCCATGGAGCGCTACGGCAGCATCCCGGTATCTTTGTATACCGGTCAGCCGACCATTGAGATCCCGATCTGGGATATCCAAGTGGGTGATATGACCATTCCCGTACGGTTAAGTTATCATGCGGGTGGAAATAAAGTACTGGATAATGCCGCCTGGACCGGTTTGGGGTGGAGTCTGACCGGTCTGTATAGCCTGACCCGGGAAGTGAGAGGACAGGGCGATGAAGTCAGCGGACTGATCAATAAGAACCTTCCGAGTTATCCATCACCTATTGGAGCGGGGTATTGCCTGACCGAGGCACTCAAAGAGGACCTAAACCAACATATCAATTTCAATAAGGATGTAGAGCGGGATATTTTTACGTATCGCACGCCACACCGGAGTAATTCGTTTGTAATTGATTCCAGCAATACGATCCAATTCCTTGAAGCCGACCAGGCTAAAGTGACTTACTCGCCGGCTCCCAATTTGCTGAGTAACTTCACTGTGCGGGACGTCATGGGAAACCGGTATATCTATAGTGAAAAAGAGAGTACTTTTTCAACCCATGTAAGTAACATCTCCACCTGGCATATGACCGGGTTGTATAACC